>USEQ01000025.1 GCA_900553655.1 uncultured Slackia sp.
GGAATTCACGCGGTTCGGCTGGCCGCCGCCGGCACCCACCGACGTGTGGTCCTTCGCGATGAGGATGGCGTTGGACTTCACCGACTTGCACGCCTTCCAGGCGAACATGAGCTCGTCCATCTCGGCTTCGGTGGGCTTGCGCTTGGTGGGAACGGTGAAGTCCTCGACCTGCTCGTTCACGCGGTCGAAGACCTGTGCGAGCATGCCGCCGTCAACGGAGCGGAACTCGATAGCGGCAGGAGCATCCACGCCGCCGGTGCGCAGAACGCGCAGGTTCTTCTTCTCCTGCAGAAGCTCCAGAGCAGCGGGCTCGAAAGAAGGCGCGATCAACACTTCGACGAACTGCTTGTTCTCGTTGATGTGCTCGACCATAGCCAGAGAAACCTCGACGTTAGCAGCGATGATGCCGCCGAATGCGCTCTTGGGGTCGCAGGCGAACGCCTTGTCGTAGGCCTCTTCGACCGTAGCAGCCGTAGCGGAACCGCAGGGGTTCTGATGCTTCAGGATGACAACGGCGGGATCGGTGAACTCGCGCGCGATGGCCCAGCAAGCGTCCGTGTCCAAAATGTTGTTGTAGGACAGCTCCTTGCCGTTGAGCTGCTCGGCGTTGACCAGGGAGTGCGCGGTGGCGAACTCGGGCATGCGATAGTACATGGCAGCCTGATGCGGGTTCTCGCCGTAGCGCAGGTCCTGCTGCTTGACCAGGTGCAGATCGCGCTGCGCGGGATGAAGCTCGGCCTGCTCGCCCAGCTGGCCGCCCAGCCAACGGGCAATGGCGCCGTCGTAGGCGTTGGTGGTCTGGAAGACCTTGAGAGCCAGCTGCACGCGGGTGTCGCGCGTGGTAGCGCCGTCGTTGGCGCGCATTTCCTCGAGAATGGCGTCGTAGCGCTCCGGCTCGGTGACCACGGCCACGCTCTCGAAGTTCTTCGCAGCGGAACGCAACATGGAAGGACCGCCGATGTCGATGTTCTCGATGCAGGTGCCAAACTCGGCTCCCGACTCGACCGTCTTCTCGAAGGCGTACAAGTTCACAACGACCATATCGATCATACCGATGCCGTGCTCTTCCGCCTGGCGCATATGCTCGGCATTGTCGCGCTTGGCCAAAAGACCGCCGTGAACCTTGGGGTGCAGGGTTTTCACACGGCCGTCCATCATTTCGGGAAATCCGGTCAGATCGTCGATCGGGCGTACGGGAACGCCAGCCTCCTCGATAACCTTGGCCGTTCCGCCCGTGGAAACGATCTCTACGCCGAACTCCTCGTGCAGTGCACGAGCGAAATCAACAATGCCCGTCTTGTCGGTAACCGACATGAGCGCACGTTTGATCTTCGGGTCTGCCACCTGGATACCACCTTTCCATGCAACGTTTTTCAAGACTGAACCAGCATACCAGCGCTACAGCGTGCCATATTCGCGATGAGCGAGAATGGCACAAATGCCACGCAGACGAACACATTTTATTCCAAATACCTGTCTCGCAACGCTTTCAAACGCTCGCCCGTCAAGCCGAATTCGCGGTCGAGATAGACTTCGAACGTACCGTATTCCTGGCGAATCTCATCAAGAACACGCCGTCCGAAATCCTCCACCACGCCCTCACCCGCACGTACCGCCAACTCGAAAAGATCGATGCGTGAAAGGAAGGGATGCTCTGCCAGCTTTCTCTCGATGGCCTCATAACGATACTCATTCGTAAGCAGGTAATCTGCGATGATGGTTCTTTCGTCCACGCCTAACGCCATCAGAATAACCATGGCCGCAATGCCCGTACGATCCTTGCCCGCCGTACAGTGGAAAAGCAGCGGCGTGCAGCCTTTCTCAAGCTGCGCCATAAGCTCGCGATAGGCTACGTTGTCGAAGGCAAGCGAAGAGTACACCTCAGCGACAGCAGATACGATATCCTCCTCCGGATCGTCGTCTTTGCGACGCGGATTCCCGAGCAAGTTCAAAATGGCGGAGGGCGAAAGATTGACTTCGTTTCCGTCCGCATCCATACATCCGCTGATTCGCGCTTGCTCGGCGCCGCATATCTCAGGGTCGGGCAGCTCGCCGGCCTCCTCTGCGCTACGCAGGTCAAGAACGTAGCGAAGACCCAGGCCGCCCAGGCGCTCAAGCTCTTCTTCGTTGAAATCGCCCAATGCCGCTGTTCTGAAAAAGATACCGCGTTTGACCCTACGCCCATCAGCGGCCTCATACCCTCCAAGCTCACGGACATTGAGCTCACGGCGAAAGCCAGGCACGTAGCCCTTCGTCACGCAGACATCGATCATGTCAAAACCTTTCGAACTCAAATGAAATCATGCAAGACTACCAAAGGCTTGCATCGTGCTTTTTGCGGGCTTCTTGGCTATAGCGCTGCCTGTATCGCACATCGACAAGCTCGGCGACAATGGATATTGCCAGTTCAGCGGGAGTTTTCGCGCCGAATTTCAAACCGATAGGACGCTTGACGGATTCCCATTGCTCCTCCGTCATGCCAGCATCCATGCACAAGTCGCGCACGCGGTCGTTCTTCCCCTTGCAACCCATCATACCCACGTACTGCACCCCCTGCGCGGTCGCCCACACGCAGCCCTCGGGGTCGTGCATGTGTCCGCGGGTCAGCACGCACACGCAATCGGAAGAACTCGCCTTCATAGAGCCAAGATCGTCGAACGAGGAAACCAGCGTTCGCGTGCAGCCGGGAAAGCGAGCCTCGTTCAAGAAAGATGCGTCGTCGTCTACAACCTCCACTTCGAAGCCGACATGACGAGCGAGAGCCGCCGTCTCCACCGCCACGTCCGAAGCGCCGAGCAACCAGACCTTCATCGGATCGAACAACGGTACCGAAACCCATGTCAGACCCTCGAACTGGTCGTTATGCATGGAAGGGCCGCGCGTGACGTCTTTCATCTGGAACAAGTCTCGTGCGGAACAATCACGCGCTGCTACGACCTCCTTGGCATCGTTGCAGAAAAATACCAGGTCAAAGCCATCAGCACTACCGATTGCTCCGTAACTTTTTGTGACGTCGTTATCGATGTTGGACACCGCGGCGAAAGCATTGTCTACCACTTTGAAACCGATCCAGGCCACGTCGCCCTCTTCGACGGCACGTGCCGCTCGTTCGAAGACGCAGGCGTCTTCCGCCGTCAGCGCCTCGGAAATGCGCGCCAACGCTTCAGGAGAGGTTCTTGGGTCTTCAATCGCCGCCTCTCGCGAAAAACAGGGAAAGTCCTCCACGGACAAATTGACGCTATGCCCCGCCCGCAGGTCCGACGCAATGTTTTCAAGCGTTTCCTTGCGCATACAAATGCACTCCTTCTGCACTCTATCAGCAAATAGCCCCGACCCGTCACGGACCAGGGCTATTATCACCATATGCTGCTTTGATCCTACAGCGCTTCTTCTACGAAATACGCACCTTGCGATCAGCATCCACCGTTACGCGATTTTCGGCGATAAGCTGCAGCACATGAGGGTACAGCTCGTGCTCGACCGCATGGATTTTCTCTTCGAGTGTTTCGAGCGTGTCGTTCTCGGCAACCTCGACCGCACGCTGAGCGACAATAGGACCTTTGTCGTATTCGGCGTTGGCGAAATGAACTGTAACGCCCGTAACCTTCACGCCGGCCTCGAACGCATCCTGAATGGCGTGAGCGCCCTTGAAAGACGGCAGCAAAGCGGGATGTAGGTTCAGCACGCGATCGGGAAACGCCATGAGGATGGGGTCGGTCACCATGCGCATGTAGCCCGCCATGACCACGTATTCGCAGCCGGCGCGAACAAGCTCGGACGCAATGGCTTCGTTTGCCATGTCGTAATCGGCGTATACATCCTTAGAAAGAGCGATGGTTTGAATGCCCGCTTCTTTGGCGCGCACCAATCCATACGCGTCGGGTCGGCTCGAGATAACGACGCGAATCTCCGCATTCAAGCGTCCTGCGGCAATCGCGTCGATAATCGCCTGCAGATTCGAGCCGGAGCCAGAAAGAAGTACGCCGATTTTCAGAGGTGCCATAAGCTTCCTTTCACAAGAGGCCGGGTACGACATGATAAAACGAACAAGGCGAAGCCGACGCTCAACGCCCGCTTCGCCAAAATAGGATACCGCGTAAAACAATCGGTGCCGCCCACAGAAGAACGGCACCGTCGCAAGCGGTTGAAAACCCTATTTCTCGGGATAGGCCACTTCGCCCGTTCCTTCAATGATGGAGCCGATCACGCAAGGATCTTCGCCCTGGGCTTTCAGCTGCTCGATAACGGCATCAACCTGAGCGGGATCGACAATCAAGGCCATGCCGATGCCCATATTGAAGGTCTTAAGAGCCTCTTCGTCAGTCAGGCCAGCAGCCTCGATAGCCATTTGGGTGATGGCGGGAACCTCCCACGATGCGGGGTCGACCAGCGCATCGAGATGCTTCGGCAGAGCACGATTCAGATTCTCCGTCATGCCGCCGCCTGTAATGTGAGCGAGCGCATGCACAGCGCCAGGAAGCTCACGAAGGCAAGAAAGCACGGGCTTCACGTAAATGCGCGTAGGCTCGAGCAGGGCCTCTCCCACGGTCTTACCCCCGAGGCATTCGGGAGTCGCAGCAAGATCTTCGACGGTTTTGCCCTCTACCATGACCTTGCGAACCAGAGAGTAGCCGTTGGAATGGAACCCGCTCGAACGAAGACCCACCACCACATCGTCCTTTTTCACGTTGTCGGGGCCGATCATCTTAGGACGGTCGACCACGCCGACACAGAAGCCGGACAGGTCGTAGTCATCGGGATCCATGACGCCGGGGTGCTCCGCCATTTCGCCGCCGACCAAAGCGCAGCCGGCCTGACGGCATCCGTCGGCAATGCCGCCGACAACTTTGGCAACATGCTCGCGACGAAGCTTGCCGATGGCCACATAGTCCAGGAAGAACAGCGGCTCCGCTCCGCATGCGAGGATGTCGTTCACGCACATTGCCACAAGATCGATGCCCACCGTGTCATGCTTGTCAATGAGCTGGGCGATTTTCAGCTTGGTGCCAACGCCGTCGGTGCCGGAAATGAGAATCGGGTCTTCCATATCCTTCATTGCGGCAGCGGAGAACAATCCGCCAAAGCCTCCGATATCGCCAATAACCTCGGGACGATAGGTGGAATGCACGGCATCTTTGATGGCATCTACCGCAGCAGCACCCTCCGCAATATCGACACCTGCATCGGCGTATGTCACCTGAGTCATGAATCTCCCTTTCATTCTAAACGCGCACCTTCATGCGCTCTTCTGCTCTGCCCTATCATGCCACGGCAATGCGCATACGACCATACGTAACATGCCGCCGACACGAAAAACAAGCCGACACGGCCTCTTTCGCGTCCTTTTGCGCCTTCCACAGCAGCGGATTAGCCCGCCGCACCGCCCAAAAGCCCCTGCCTGGCGTGCAGCTCGACTAGCTAGGACGCGTTCGCGGGCGTCGCGGACTCAACGACCGCCCCAAACAGCACTGCGCGCGTTGCCGCATAGTCATCGCCACATGTAATGAGCGTGAAAAGCTTTGAAACCTGCTCGGAATCGACGTCGTTCGGCACGGAAACCACGGAATTGTTCTTTCTTTCTTCCATATACTGCTGCAGGGCCGCCTTGTCAGAGAAGGTGTACTGCAGAAGGTCCGTCTGAGTGGAGTCCACCACGTCGAGAGCGAACGTAGAACAACGATAATTCTGGGTGGGCGTAAGCACGTAGAAGGTTCTTGCCGCATCGAATGTCGCCTGGTCGGTCATCTGCAGCAAATGTGCAAACATCGTATCGTCATTCATGTTGTGCCCATACAGCACGTTGTTCTCGTCAGAAAAATCGCCCGCATTGTCGGTTGCCAGAAAAATGGTTCCCTTATGAACGATTCCCCCGGAATCGCCTGTGAAATCCTTTTTGAGGTACTCCTCGTCCGAATCGCCCTGAACAACCGGATAGTCTATACTCGTGCCCGGCATGTAGATCCATGCCACTGTATCAGGGTTTTGCGCAAGAAGGGCATCCCAATCAACCGTCATGGCGGAAAGAGCGTCGGCCTCTTTCTCGGGAAAAGCCTGTTCGGCAATGGTGGTGTACACCTTGCTGCCATGCCAGTAGCCGTAGCCAATCATGCCGAGCACGGCAAGACACAGCGCAAGCACCAAGACGGCAACGACAAGCACGGCCGTCCATGGGCCATTCTTTCTTTTTTTCACGGCCGTATTGCCCATATCGAACGACGAAGCATTACCGCCTGCGCCCCAATGCGCAGGCGAAGCAGCGTGAGAACGAGCAGCCGGGGTAGCGCTACGGTACGCAGCCGGTGCAGCGCCGCGATGCACGCCCGCGCCCGGATTGCGAGATGCGCCCGCATGATAAGGAGCGTTCGCGCGATATGCGCCAGAATCGGGACGAGGCGCCTCCCCGCCCCTCGGAGCGTGAGCCGCACGTTTCGAGGCATGACCAGCTCGTCCCGAAGCATGGGCCGCACGACCGTATCGGTCGCGGGAGAAATCGCTGACGCTCTGCTGGTCAAACGGGTTTTTCGACGAATTGGGCGAGGGCATCATATCCTCCCGAACAGCTTGCTTTCAAAACGGAATCTTCCAAAAGGCCTTTGTGGCCTCGGAAGACAGAATCTTGCATGACAAAACGCGGCTTTGCGCGCTCAGCTTCCTGGGACAGCGCCGCAAAATACTGCCTTTACGCTGCCCATAAAGAAAATAATAAAGAAAAATAGCCGCAGTGAGCCTCAAAATGCCCCTTTTCGTCCAAAAGAGCGCAAAGCAGGCAACGAAACGCCGAAAAGAAAACGGCCCGCATGCTATCCATGCGGGCCGCCTGAATCAGCCTATTTCTTCCTCATCTCCTCAACGAAGCCCTTGACGATGAAGGCCACAATGATGACGACGATGATTGCAGCGATAACCCAGATCGCCTCGGCCGGCAAGAAGCTCAAATCCATGGGGTCCTCCTTACTGAAGCGCGCATGAACTCTTCGGCAGTTCTTTCAACATGCGATAGTAACGCAAGCGGCCGCTTCACGCAATTTCCATGAGTTTCGCAGTTACCGAACCGATACCTTCTCCGCTGCCGCCCCGCATCGGCCAATCGCACCCGCCAGGCGCGATCGCCGATGCGGCTTTCAAGCGTATTCCTATCTGCCGAACAGACGAGCGAAAAAGCCCTTCTTTTTAGCCGGCATTTCGATAGGACGACCCGAAGCGGGCTGAGCTGCGGAATCACGCCTCGGCATGGGAGGAAGCTCGTCGCTAGGAACCGCCGATGTCGGAATCGCAGCCTTCGCCGGCGCATGCGCGCTAGCAACCGGTTGCATGCATGGCTCGGAAGCCGATGTCTGCACGGAAACGGACGGCGCAGCGGGCTTCCCGACCGAAGCCACAGGAGGCATCTCGACCGTCGCATACATAGGCTTGCCTTCCTCGGGCTTCTTTTCCTCGGAAGCTTTCGCAGGCGAATCGTCAGCATACGAATCTGCAGGCTCAGGTTTGGGCTCTTCGACCACGGGTTTTTCGGACTTAAGCTCTTCGGTTTCGGACTTCGCGTCCTGGTCGCCCTTGCCTGCCGGTTCCACCGCCTCGGACTCCTCGCGTTCGCGCAGCATTTCATCCGCAGCCTCTTCCACAAGCGCTTCGACTTGCGTGGAAAGATTCGCGTGCATGACAAAATTGGGCCCCTCGGGACGCGGAGCGCGCTCTGCAGCGACATACGCCTCTTTGATGAGGTAGTCCTGGGCATCGAACGGCCTGGCGATCGGATTGCCCTGGGCGTCTTTCGACACGAAATGACCCAGCTCCGTATACGTTCCGTCCGGCTTGAGCTCACGAAGCTTCGCCGTATCAGAAAGCATGGTATTGAAGTAGCTCAGCACCTTTTCGCGCAAATGGGGATCGTTCACCGGCCATGCAATCTCGACGCGCTTGTCAAGGTTGCGCGTCATGAGGTCAGCGCTCGACAGGTAGATTTTCCTGTCCTCGCCAGCACCGAAGATGTAGATGCGCGAGTGCTCGAGCAAGCGGCCCACCACGCTGACCACGCGGATATTGTCCGTCTCGCCCTCAATGCCCGGCACCAAGCAGGAAATGCCGCGAACCAGCATGGTCACCTTTACACCCGCGCGACTTGCTTCGGCGAGTTTTTCGATGACATCTTTATCCGTCACGGAATTTGTCTTCATGAGAATCTCCGCCGGCTTGCCTGCATTGGCCTTCGCTATCTCCTCGTCGACATAGGCGCAGATACCCTTCTTGATCATGAGAGGGGCAACCATGAGCGTCTGGTAATCGTCCGTTGCGCTTTCGAGCTGCATGCTGCGGAAGAACATGGACGCATCTTCGCCGATTTCGGGATCGGCCGTGATCATGGACAGGTCCGTGTAGAGCTTGGCGGTCTTTTCGTTGTAGTTGCCCGTGCCAAGCTGCGTGATGAACTCCAGGCCATCGGCGCCGCGACGAGTGATGGCGCAGATCTTACTATGCACTTTGTAGTCGCGGAAGCCGTAGATGATGTTGCATCCCGCCTGTTCGAAGCGCTGGGACCATTCGATATTGTTGCTTTCATCGAAGCGGGCGCGAAGCTCGAAGAGCGCCGTAACGTCCTTGCCGTTTTCGGCCGCCGTAATCAATGCCTCCGCCAGGCGCGATTGGCTCGCAAGACGATAGAGCGTGATTTTGATCGAAATGACGTCGGGGTCGGTCGCCGCCTCTTGCAGCAGATGCACGAACGCGTCCATGCTTTCGTACGGATACGAGAGCAAGACGTCTTTTTCCTTGACCTGCTCCATGATGCTCTTGCCGCGAATCAAATCGGCAGGCCATTGCGGGCTTGCGGGCTCGTCGACGAAAGATTCGGCAAGCTTGGGTCCGACCATGCTCGGAAGACCGAACGCATATCCCATATCGAGAGGCAGCCCGACCGCGTAAATCTGGCTGCGCTTAAGACCGAGACGCTTTGCAAGAAAGCGCTCAGTCACGTCGGAAAGAGGACGCTCGCTCTCAAGACGAACAGGAGCCAAACGGCTGCGCTTCTTGAGGATTCGCTTCATATGGCTGCGGAAATCCTCATCGTATTCGTCGGATTCCTCATACATGTCCAGATCGGCGTTGCGCGTCACCTGGATAACATTGGCGTGCTTGACTGGGTACATGCTGAAAATCTTGTCAGCCACCATTTCGAGCGCGTGCTCGAGCAATATGAAGGAATAGCCCTCGCCCTCGCTGTCGAGCTTAATCGTGCGCGGGCAATTGCGCGGCATGGGGATGATGCCCATGAGAACGTCTTCCGCAGCCTTAGCGCGAAGGGCCTTGCGGCGCTCTTTCGACATGCCCTCTTTCGGCTCGGGAAGATTGTCCAGACGCACCGCGATGTAAAGCGCGCCGTTCTCAAGATGAGGAAACGGGTGCGTCGCATTGACGATCTGCGGCGAAATGAGCGGCAAGACGTTCGATTTGAGATACTGGTTGAGCTGATCGCGC
>USEQ01000026.1 GCA_900553655.1 uncultured Slackia sp.
GTCAGGTAATGTCCGTCGGAAACCTTGGTCAGCGTCTCATTGTTGCTGTGCACGTATTCATCGTCGTAATCGCCGATAATCTCCTCGAAAATATCGCCCATGGTGACGACGCCGGACGTGCCGCCATGCTCGTCAACGACAATGGCAATCTTCGTCTTCTCCTTTTTCAGCAGCTGAAGCAGCTTGACCACCGGCATGCTTTCGGGAGCGGCGACGATGCGACGAATGCGAATATCCGCCATGGTCGCATGCTCATCCAGGCGATACAGGTCTTTGATGTGTACGAAGCCGACGATATCGTCTTTATCCTTGCGATACACGGGGAATCGCGTGAACTTATGCTCTTCGACCACACGCAGGTTCTCTTCGAGCGAATCTTCGAGGCCCAGACACACCATATCGGGGCGCGGCGTCATGATAGCTTCGACGTCTTTATCCGCAATGTCAAAGATGTTGTCCACGAACTCATTCTGCTCAGAATCGATCAGGCCGTTTTCGGTGCTTTCGTCGATCAGCAGGCGGATTTCCTCTTCGGTATAAACATCGTGCTCGTCGGCCGGATCGTGGCCCATCAGGCGCACCACGCCGTTGGTGATGCTATTGAACAGCCACATAATCGGGAATGTAAGACGATAGAACCACACCAGTGGAGCCGCCGTGAACAGGGCATACTTCTCAGTGCTGAAAATGGCCAAGGACTTGGGGATGAGCTCGCCCACCACGATGTGCAATGCGGTGACCAGGCAAAAGCCGATTGCCACCGACACGGCAAAATTCACGCTGTCGGGCACGCCGAGCAATGTGAAAAGCGGGTGGAACAGGGTCGAAACGGCAGGTTCACCCAACCAGCCAAGGGCAAGCGAAGCGAGCGTGATGCCCAACTGGCACGCCGACAGATAGGCGTTGACGTTGTTGGCGATCAATTGAGCGTATTTCGAGCCGGGCCGGCCCTCTTCGACCAGCATATCCACCTGCGATTTACGCACGCGGACAAGCGAAAACTCGGCCATGACGAAAAACGCGTTCATCAGAAGGAAAAACAGAACAAGAAGCAAACTTAGGCCAACAGGCATAGGTGAGACTCTCTCCTTTCAAGACGGTTACAAAGGGTCTCATCGGAAGCCGCTGCGCAGACTCCCGGAAAAGGCAACGTCGTTGCCCAATTGCAACACATCATAATACCCGATAGAGCGGCAATACGCCCCTTCGGAGGGCTCATATGCCGATCTGTCACGAATCGGATACATTCTCTGCGCTTACAGCCGCTTTCGGGGCCGCACGACTCACCGCATAAACGCCAACGGATCGTTGGAACCCGCCTCATTTCCCGCTCGCCCCTCCGAGCCGGCATCCCCTTCTTCGTGGGCATGCCGCCGTTGGGCCTTTTCGGAAGATGCGTTTTTCATCCTGAATGAGCGGGCGTAATGCCGGCGCTCCTTTTTACCGCCCCCCAAGAACAGACCGCGCACAATGTATCCGAAACTCTTGATCGGACGCGAGACGTACGGAGTCAGGTCAATAGGATCGTCGCCAGTCTTCCAATCAAAAAACACGCTCAGATAGCGCAGCGCAAGTACGACGGCAACACAGAGAATGGCAGCCCCCGTCGGGTCTGAGCCAAACTGAACCAGCAATACATACGTAAACGAACCGCCGAGTGCCGCTACGGCATAGAAGTTGCTCGATCGAAAAATTCCCGGCACCTCGCCAACAAAGGAATCGCGAATAGCACCGCCGCCTACGCCGACGATGGCGCCCAAGACGATAGACATGATGAAACCGCTCCCGCAGTCGAAAGCCTTGCTTGCACCCGCAACCGCATAAAGCGCGACCGAAAGGGTGTCGCACAAAAAGATTGTCGAGGGAAGGTGACGGAAAAGACCTCGGAAATAAAAGACGAACGCGCACAGAAAAACGCAGAGCAGAAACAGGTACGGATGCGACATGAAGTACACACCTTCATCCTGCAAAAGAAAATCGCGCAATACGCCGCCGCCATATGCCGTGAACAGGCCGCATACAACCGTGCCGACAATATCGAGCTTACGGTCGCATGCGAACATGGCACCCGTGATCACACCTACGACAACTGCAAAGTAATCGATGAACGCAGGCACAACGCCGCCGCTGGCAACAATTCGCTCGGTAAACCATACGACCAATTCGTCCAACTTTTCCGCCTCTCACAAGCATAAACGCATCAGCGGCCCAACTTGCCAGATACGACGGCATCTTAGCATGCCGAGAAACTCGAAGCCAACAGCAAGGCGCAGAAGCAGGACGGCACAAGGCGCAACGTTCGCGCGCACGAATCGACGGCATTGCCCGCCTATGCCCCGCCATCAATCCGATGGACGCTATGCAGAAAAACGGCCCAACGCAGGCACGTCAACCCGACTTCGGGGCTGATTTGGATTCATTTTCGTTTTCTTGACGCCAAGCCCCTAAAAATGGTCAAAAAGAACCTGTTGGGGGAAGATGCGAACGGCTCTCAAGACTGCAGGCAGATTACGACCTGGGATTATGAGGACGCACCCGCGCAACGAATGCCGCCTCCTCAAGAAACCGAAAAAAGTTGCCAATTTCAAGGCCTTCAGGGGTCGCAGCGATGGCTGCGACCCATAAGAACGGCCTCATATCGACCTCTCGTGCTTGAGCAGCAAGAAACGCGCACGCCTCGGACACTTCTACTCGTCGAGCGCGCGAACGCTTTTCGGAAGATAGAGCACCACGCCAATGATCGCGCAGATAACGCCGTCGACCACGAAGAATGCCGCCACGCCAATAGCCTCGGCCGCAATACCACCCAAGGCAATGCCGACAGGAGACGCCAATCCCATGGCCGCCGTGACGAAGCCGAGCGCGCGACCCATCTTCTCTTCGGGCACATTGCGCTGCACCAACGTGACCGTAGGACCGTTGAACCACGCGCACACCATGCCCATAAGCACGCACAGCACGGCGAACACCCAAAACATCGAAGGCGCCAACAGACCCGATGCAGTTGCCAGCACGCCAAATGCCACACACGATGCAGCCAGCAGCAGCGCAAGGCGCTTGCCGCCGCCCCACGCCATGATGATAAGCGACCCGACGAACAGACCGCCCGCAAACGTGGCCTCGGCCACTGCCGCCATGAAGCCGTCGCCGCTAAAGTGGTCATACGTCATCAGCGGATAGAGCGAGCCCATAGGCCCGAAGCTCACCATGCCGAGCGTAATCAGCACAATCAGCAAAAACAGGCCGCGGTTGTCACGCAGGGCGTCCCAGCCCTCTTTCATCTCGGCCAGCGGATGGCGCTCCTCGCATGCAACCTTCTCTTTATGGATGGAAGGAATGCTCGCCCTGACCAGTGCGAGGCAGGCTAACACGGCACCGGCGAAATCGAGGAACATGACCGCATGAAAACCGATGCCTCCATAGAGCATGATACCGAGCGCGGGCGACACGATGCCCGCCACGCTCATGAGCATCATGTCGAGCGTATTGATGCGCAAGAGATGCTTTTCGGGCACGAGCATAGGCATGGCCGCCATCATGGCAGGACCGTGAAACGCCTGACCAATGCTGCGCGCAATCACCATGAACATAATCGCCGCAATGCTCACGTCGCCGAGCAGAACGAGTACGCCAAGCGCAAGCGACACCAGCCCCACCGCCATATCGGCCACAATGATGACCGCCTTGCGGTTGTATCGATCAGCGATCACGCCGCCATAAGGCGCAAGAATGCCCTGCGGCAAATAGGCGCAAATACTCATCGCGGATAAGAGGATGGCGCTGCCCGTAGTTTCGGTGACATACCACACGGCCGCAAAGCTTGCCGCATAACTTGTGAACATGGAAACGGCCTGACCAGTCCAAATGAACGCGATAATTGCAAGCCAGTTTTTGGAAAGAGGGCGCCCTGAAGCGCTCAAACGCGATTCGTTAGAAGCGTCAGGAAAAGGTTGGGAAGAAAAGCTCATGGAAGTTCTCCTTATGTTGAAAGAATGCAGGTATGCAGAATTACGGCTGAAGATCCGCCGATGCAAGAAACGCAAAGCATGCGACAGCCCTGCCGCAGCAAAAGCGCTATGCGCGAAAGCTATTTCTTACATCCTGCATAAATCCCTTCAACGATGGAGACAAAAGCTCGCCCGAACGACGAGCAGCGGGATTATAACACAAGTGTTACGATTGACCAGACGAAAATCCTGCACGCAAGGAAGGGGTTGCGCATGTACGGAGGAAACGACAAGAGCCTCGCCGAAATTGCGGCCGAGGTGAAAAAGACCGTCGTCGGCCAAGACGAAGCAGTCGACTGGCTGTGCACGTTCGTCGATGCCGCATGCGCACGCTCGCGTATCATCCATGAGCAAAGCATCGACTCCCTTTCGCTTCCCAACGTCGGCTCGGCGCTGATCGTGGGGCCGACGGCTTCGGGCAAATCGCACTTGCTCAAGACATTCGCGAAAGCATCGGGCCTGCTCTTCCAGCAGATAGACGCGAACAGCATGTCAGCCGCCGGCTATATAGGCGACTCATTCGGCAAGCAGTGGGTCAGGGCATGCGCGGCACTCGACGAAAACCCCGATCGTAACATCCTCATTTTCATCGACGAAGTTGACAAGCTCTTCGCCCAAGCGCACACCAACCGTGAAGGCACGGCCATCTACGACCTGCTCAAACCGCTTGAAGACGGAATTCTCGAAGGATCGGACGACTCCCACAACGGAACGCCCTATGCGCTCGACTGCGACCGCTGTATCTTTGTGATGGCAGGCGCGTTCACCGGTATCGAGGACATCATCGCGTCGCGTATCGGCGTTTCGCGCTCGGTCGTCGGGTTCAGTTCCGCCGCAGAAAGCGCCCCTTCCGAGAACGACCTCTCGGAAGACGGCTTGCGTGCACGCGTCTCTTTGGAAGACGTCGAGGCATGGGGCATGCCGCGAGAAATGGCGGGACGCCTTTCCACGGTGCGCTTCCTTGCAGCCCTGAACGAAGATGCGCTACGCGAGATCGTCAGGCGCAACAAGCAAAACGAATACGCCCGCATGCTTCCTGCAGGCGCGCGCTTTTCCATCGATACCGCAGCCGAAGATGTGCTGGTGAAAAACGCCCTTGAGGCCCACTACGGAGCGCGTTCCATCAATCAGCAAATCAACGACGTATTCTTCGGCGCACTCTGGCGTGCTCTGGCAAATACACATCCCGTAGCATCCGTCACGCTCACGGCGCGCAACGGCGAACTCGACTTCGACATCGAGCAGGGAGAGCCCAGCGAAATGCCCGAACCCGCCCTTCAGCGCTCTGAACAGGAACGCCTTTCGGCCAGCGCGGCGTACGGACTCTTGAGCAAAACGCACAACTACCTGATGTCCCACGGCGGAACCATCAACCTCGACCCCCATGCGTCCCTTGGCGAAAGCAATGTGGAATATGCCTCAGCGCTTCTGGAACGCAGCAGTTCCATCGAAATAGACAAGCACGGGCTGCGGGCTTCCAACGACTACACGCTCGCAGAGATTGTGCTGCTGAATTCGCTTCTCTCGCTTTTGCGCGACTGGTTTACCGCCAAGGACTGCACGCCAAAAGGACTCAGGACGCTTCTTTCCCTGGCCGATTGCACATGCAAGGTAAAAAGCCCGCTCGATGTGATGTTCTATCAGATAGAAAGCGGAGCAAGGTACACGCCCGACACGGACGAAAACGGCGAAGAGACGGGCAGCTGGTCGTGGCAGCCGAGCAACTTCGTCCGCATTGGCGACGGAGTGCGTCCCGCCGATACGGGAGGCCTCGAGCCAAGCCAGGACCACGCACTTGGCTACTACACGGAATTCAAAGGGTTTCCTTTGCAGGCGCAGCAAAAAGCTGTGAACAGCCTGGCATTTAGATTGCTGTAAAAAAGGGCGCAGCAAGGCCTCGTGCGTGCCCTGAGTTGGAAGGGTTTGAGAAGCAAATCCCTTCAGGTCACCGAAGCGCAGGCGAGGGGCGGGCGGGGCGGATGCAGTCGGCGTGAAGGCGAGGCGTAGCGTACTTCGGTACGTAAGACACGCCTGGAGCGCCGAATGCGCCGCCCCGTCCGTCCGCAGCCGGACGACTCCGTTGCGTCGGCCGACAGGCCGACGCAACTAGTAAGCCTCGTCGAGCGGAGCGTGCGCCTTTACGTCGAGAGACCAATCTTCGAACTTGCCCTGCTTGTAGCGATCGTGCGCCACGAGCGCAATCATTGCCGCCTGGTCTCCGCAAGCCGAAAGCGGCGGCATGGACAGGCGCACACCGCGTTTCTCGCATGCCTTCTCGTACGCGGCGCGAAGCCCGGGATTGGCAGATACGCCGCCGCCCACGCAGAATTCCCTCGCGCCCGTTTCGTCAAGCGCGACCATGGCTTTTTTCACCTGCACATCCACCACGGCCTGCTGGAAGCTTGCGGCAATATCAGGCATATTGAGCTCGCGGCCAGCCTGCTGCTCTTTCTGGATATAGGTGGTCACCGCGGTTTTCAGCCCCGACAGGCTAAAACGCAGATCGCCCGAATGCATGAGCGCACGCGGAAAGTCAATCGCTTTGGGATTGCCCTTCGCGGCAAGCTTGCTGATGATGGGACCGCCCGGATAGCCCAGACCAAGGGCCTTGGCCACCTTGTCGAACGCCTCTCCCACCGCATCGTCGATCGTGGACCCCATGGTAACGTAATCGCCCCAATCCTTCACATGCACCAGCATGGTGTGACCGCCCGACACGAGCGACACCACCATGGGAGGCTGAATATCGGGCGTCGCGATCTTGTTCGCGTACAAATGGCCTTCGAGGTGGTTCACCGCGATAAGCGGAATATCAGCGCCCCATGCGGCGCCCTTCGCAAACGCAACGCCTACCACGAGAGCCCCTACGAGGCCGGGAGCATACGTAACCGCAACAGCATCGAGGTCGCGCCAGCGAAGGCGGCTTGCACCAAGGCTGCGCGCGGCCGAATCAAGGCACTCGTCGCATACGCCGCAGATGGCCTCAATGTGCTTGCGGCTCGCAATTTCGGGAACCACGCCGCCGAAACGCGCGTGAAAGTCGATCTGGGAAGCCACCACGTCCGAACGCAAAACGCCGTCGCCATCGACGACGGAGGCAGCGGTTTCATCGCACGAGCTCTCTATGGCCAAAATCAAGGGATGGGAGCAATATCCTCCTGATGCCTCCGCCGGCGTTTTGGCGACATCATCCACATGCAGACGCATGCCTGCGACATCGCGACGGGCCTCGGGCAAAGGCCCCGTCATGATAACCGCATCTTCCCTGTCGCTGTAATAATGAGGACGCGTTCCGATATTGCGCAGCCCCATGCGTTCGTAGAACGTTTGAGCGCCGACGTTTGACGCGCGAACTTCCAGGGTCATCTCGGCTGCGCCAAGATTGCGCGCATCAGAAGCGACCAGGGAAAGAAGCTCGGCGGCAATGCCTCGACGACGATATGTCGGATCGGTAGCTATCTTGAGAATCTGCACCTGGCCATCCACGACCCATCCGCCGCAATAGCCCACAAGCGTAGCGCCGTCAAACGCAGCCCACCATGTGCGGTCTTTGCGAGGCAGCTCGTCTGCGACAAGAGCGGCTTTCCAGGCGTCGCTTCCCATGGCGACGGATTCAAGCGCGGCCACAGCCGCCGCATGAGCCGCATCCAGGGGACGATACGAAAGGGGACGCGCATCCTGTGAACCCTCAAACAGCTGGACCCCCGTCCGAAGATTCTTGTTGCCATCTTCTTTCGCCAGGCGAATTCGCTCGTTCTCCTCGGCATCGGAGAGGCGCGTGTACACGGGAAGCAAAGTGGCGGGATCGCCCCCCATCCGATCGGCAAGAAGCAAGCCGCGGCCGCTTACTGCCCACAACGACTCATCCGCAAGGCTTGCCAGCGGCTCGAAGACGCCTGCATACTTCACGAGGGCGTCGCCCAGAATCGCATCGACCACCTGCACGTCGCCCTCGCCAAGGGTCCGCAATGCCTCCGCGACCCACGCGGGCGCGTCTGCAGCCTTGACCACCGTGTCGGCGGTCAGGCGCACGACGCCCTTGTCGTCGATATCGAAAAGAACGGGATAGACCTCCTTGCGCATAGCATCGGCCGCAACCAAAACTCGGCCGCGAACCCCGTCTGCCCATGCATTCCAAGCCACGGCGTCAAGTGTCGATACGCCCAGAAGCGGCACTTCGAGCGCCGACGCCATGCCCTTCGCCGTTGCCATGCAGATGCGCACGCCGGTAAAGCTTCCCGGGCCGCGCCCGCACACCACCGCTGCGATTTCATCTTTCGAAACGCTCGACTCAGCCAAAGCGGCGTCGACCTCTCGCAGAAGAACGGTGTTGCTCGCCCTATGCGCAGCAACTTCCCTTACGGCGACGATATCGCTTTGCAAGCAAGGTCTCTTTACCGCCGCGCGCCCAGTCTCTCCCAGCGCGCCAACGCGGCCGATGCCGACGGCAACCACTTCGTTTGCGGTGTCGAACGCCAGAACATACGCCCCTTGAGCCATTGACGAAATCCTCCGAATCTATCAGCCGCAATAGCGGCGCAACCCCCTCGCGTCGAACGGCGGATCGCGACCGCCGTTCGCGGGGACAAAGCATCAACACGAATCGCACGCGCGGTGGCGCGTGCGTCATGGCAGCATGAGCTGCAATCTTATGAATTTTACAACGCCGGCAGGAAGAGCACGCGTCAATCTACGTGATTGCGCACATAATCAAGAATCTCTTGGCGCGAATGAAGGCCCGTTTTCGCATAAATTCGCCCGATATGCGTATGCGCCATAGCCTGGGATATGCTCAGCTCTTCTGCAACGCTGATGTGGGGCGTCGTCTTCCTGAGCGTCTTCATGGTCATCGCAATCGCCGCCGCGGTGCTCGACATTCTCAAACGCAGCATCCCCGTATGGCTTGATATCGCTGGTGTCATCGCATCGCTATGCGTCGCGGCCTACACCGGCGCGCTGCTGGGCGTGTGCCAAACCTACCCGCCGTGGAACAATGCGCTTCTGCCCATCCTGCTCCTCATCTCGGCCATGTCCGCAGGCGCCACTTCGATCGCGAGCCTCATCTCTGGCGAATGGGCTATCCTCTTCTGGGTCGGCCTCGTGGGCGTAGGACTGATTCTTCCCACCGCCCTGGAAACGTGGCTGCTGTTCTTCAGCGCGAAAGAGTTCGAGGAAAGCCGCAAAGCCCACTGGATTAGCTTCGTATCCGACGTGGGGGTTCTAGCCGGCGGATTCATCCTGCGTTACCTGATCGTCATGGCCGCCGTGCCCTTGACGGTTGCCGTTCCGCTCCTGTAGCAAGCCTGGAAACGCGCCGTGCGCTTGCTGCGCAATGGCACCCCCTACACAACGAAGGCGCC
>USEQ01000027.1 GCA_900553655.1 uncultured Slackia sp.
AACCTGCCTTGGCTTGGCCGGAGCATCGTGCGAAGCCACGGTGCTTACGATGTAGCCCTCCATCTCTTCTTCGCTCGGGTCGAACGACGCCAGCCACGAACCCGCAGCATCGAAACGTTCGAGAGTCGGATCAACCGCCGGATCGCGGAAGGAATAGAACCGTCCGAAACCTTCGGGCGTACGGCGGAAGCCTACGCCATACGCGCCGCCTTTCACGCGCACCTCATTCCACAGGTAGTCGAACGAAAGTGCGCTTGCGAGCACCTGCCACTCGCCCGCGTACGCCCCAAGAGCTCCTACGTCGGAGCCCTTGGCGACATAGCACACGTCGCTCGGCACGATGAACGCCTCACGCTTCATTACGGGCTCAGGAATCTTCTCTCCGAAAGCGGGAGCGGAAGGCTTGCCGTCGAATATCCTCGCTTCTCCGGGCAGACCGAAATCGCCCGCCATATGGAAAAAAATCTCCCTGTCTGCCTTCGAGCCCGTAAAGCTCGCCACCACGTCGCGCTTCGTGAAGACGCGTGAGCATACGTCACGCAAGCGCGATTGCAACGCATCGAAACGTTCGTCGAAGTTGTCGATCAAATCGCACAGGAAGCGATAGAAATCCACACCTCCCATGGCCTCTTTCAAAACGCCCGACTTGAATTCGTACGAGGAGAGCCTGTTCATTGCACGCACGTGGCCCTCGTTGGCAAATGACTGTTCCATGGCAATGCGACGCTGCACCAGAATGTCGCGAATCTTATCGGAATCGTCAAATTTCGTGGTTTCCCAAATCTCACGTGGGATGCGCGCCATCTGCTCGAGCTCCTCCGAAAGCGCGCTGGTGGCAACGGTCATCTTGAGCGAGATCCTTGAAGGGTCGGCGTCGTCAACGAACGCATCGGCGAAAAAGCGCAGAGACCCCAGGTGCAGGCGCATGAGGACATCCAGCTCGGCCGCAGTATGACGCTCGGTATCGAGACGTGAAAGGAGCATGCCGAGCACGCTCAGGTACGGCACGTCTTCCCACGCAAGGTCATCGATGCCGAAATACAGGTAAAGATAGCTTATCTTGCGCGTAGGCACGTTGTGGAACAGACACGCGATGGGACCCTCCGCAAAAACCTGCATCTCGGGGTCGGGGCTTGCGGGGCCTATATCGCTCACGCGCAGACGCGGAAGCGTTTCGACGGCTTCGGGAGCATCGGGGCTTTCCTGCATTACGCGCAACGCAGCCATTTCGTCGCGAATCTCCTGCTTGTCCACTTCGTCCATCTGAGCAAGCTTGGCTGCAAGCTCAGCGGCCTCTTCGGAATCGCCCTCAGTCTTCTCGGGGACAAGCTCGACCAAGGCCTTGTGGTCGCTCTTGCACACAAGCGATTCGAGCACGTCTTCGAAATAACGCCCTTCGAGACCGGCGCGCATATGGGCGAGCGCGTCTTCGTATCGAAGATACCTCGTAGGCATATCGTCGTCATAAAGCCAGCCAGCAAGCGCATTCATGGCCAGGGGCACGCCGTCGGCCATACCGCGATCACGTTCGCGCAGATCGAACGACATCTGCGCAAGCGACGCTTCAAGCACGTCTCGAGGAATGCCGTCACGAACCAGACGACGAACCTCGGATTCGACAAGATCCATGAACGGCTGCGCCGAGCCGTCGTTGGCATTGCGCAGCTGGAACATAGCCACAGGCTGAGCCTGCGAATCCAGAAGATAGGCCGTGGCGTCACCGCCAAGACCGGCGTCGAGAATGGCTCGCTTTATAGGGGATTCGTTGCCGCCCATCAGCGCATCGAGGAGAATGTCACATGCCAGCACGCGCTCGAAATCGCGCGCCTGGCCCACAACATAGGCCAGTCCAACGCCCGCGTTTTCCGGCGCGGTTTCCATCCGGACCGTTTCATCCAGCGCCACGCGCGGTTCCTGAACCCCGATAGCGTTCGGCGCAGCCTCGCTGCGCGATTCGAACACCGAAAGATAGTTTTCGTCCAGAAAGCCCAGAATTCGGTCGGCATCGAGATTTCCGTACAGCACGATATAGGAATTATCCAAGCGATAATGACGCGCATGGGTGTCCAGATAGCTCTCGTAGGTCAGCTGGGGAATGGCCCTCGGATGCCCTCCCGATTCGAAAGCGTAGCACGTATCCGGGAAAAGAGCCCTGTTCACCGCGTGGTAGAGCACACTGTCCGGATCGGACAGCGCACCTTTCATCTCATTGAAAACGACGCCGTTGTAGCGCAAGCGCTCACCTGAAGCGTCTTTTTCGATGGCGACCTTATCAGGCGTGCCATTCTCGGCGACCGTCTCACCCTCGAAAGCAGCAGCGTCGGCGATAGCCTCGCCTTCAGCCCCTTCGAGCTCGTAATGCCATCCTTCCTGCTCGAAGATGGCGCGCTTACCATAGATCGCAGGATGCAGGACCGCATCCATGTAGACATCGATGAGATTGATCAGGTCCTGTTCGTTCGTGCTGGCCACCGGATACATGGTTTTATCGGGAAACGTCAACGCATTGAGAAACGTCTGCATGGACGTTTTGAGCAAATCCACGAAAGGCTCTTTAACGGGAAACTTCTCAGATCCGCACAGTACCGAATGCTCCAAGATGTGAAAGACGCCCGTGTCATCCGCAGGCGGTGTTTTGAACGCTATGGAAAATGCCTTATTGGCATCTTCATTCTGAAGGAAAAGTAGCCGAGCGCCGCTTTTCTCGTGCCTCATCACATGCGCAAACCCGTCGATTTCCGACAAGGGCTCGCTTGATTGGACGATAAAGCCGTGTGTCTGTGCGCCCGGCGCGAAATCGAAAGATGAATCGTGAGATGAAAACATGAAATGTCCCTTCGCGTCTGGATAATGCGGAGAATTATAGTCCACGCCCTTGCCACCGCCGTTCACGCCCCGTCAACACACCGAAAAGGCTCAGACGCAGATTAAAATGCACCAAGCTGCCGTGCGAAACTCGCAAAATGCGCGAAACGTACCCGATTTACAGCGCGCCTGCAGCTCACAGCACAATTTCCCTCACGTTATTCCACATAAAGCAATACTTTGTCTATTTTTATGAGTTATATCCCGAGACGCACGAAGCACATTGATACACTTCATACATTTTTCGAGTCCGAAAGAGCGAGCTCGTGCATTTTTCGAGTCCGAAAGGGCAGGCTCGCGCGCTTTGCCCCGCTACATAAAAACGGCACCGAAGAAGCGTCGAACAGGGGCGACACGAGCGCGACACCGCAAATCACCAAGCAAAAGCGAACAGACACGGCATCGACAAACGCCCACCGACGTTGACACGACAAGTCCGCCACGGTCCATTCGTCGGCTCCTGAGCTCATCCTTTCGATTCAACAAGGTCTATCAGCTCCTGATGCGAATGCACTCCAAGCTTTGCGCACACGTGCGAAACGTGGGTCTTCACCGTATTGTACGAAACGACCAGGGTCTCCTGAATATAACGAGCATTACGCCCGTGCGCCAAGAGCAGAAACACCTCCCGTTCACGCTCGGTTAGACATGCGTCTTCGGCAAGCCTGCTACAGCGCTCCTCCAGCGACCCCTCAACGCCGTCGCCCCCTTTCTCTTCGACCACTTTGACATCGACCGACGGCGAAACGGACTCGATGGTTTTCGAAAAGCTAAAGGAGCCAAGCACGAACAGCACGTAAGCGACCAGGACGAAAACAATGACGGCCGAGATGATTTGTACAAACACTGGGCTACTGGCCACATTCCCAGCTGGCCTGCCGACGCCGAATTCGCCGGCCTTTCCGATGTCGTCAACGGCAAAATCGTCTTGGGCGATTACGCAGAATCCAAGGGCGTCGAATTCCGCTTCAACACCCCTATGATCAAGCTTGTCCAGGACGAAAGCGGCGCGGTAACGGGCGCAATCGCCGAAGGACCCGACGGCTATATCAAAATCAACGCAAGCAAGGGCACAGTGGTCTGCACGGGCGGCTATGCACGCAATGAAGACATGCTCAAAGCCCTGCAGCCTCAGACCATGGACAAGTACCCCCTCTCCATCGCCATCGACGGCACCACGGGCGACGGCATCAAGGCGTGCCTGTGGGCGGGCGCGCACATGGACGAAGTCCACACCGCGATGGTCTTCGACCGCGTTGCTGTAAAACCCGATGAGTTCGGCGGGTCGGACACGGTCGGCTCCTTGTTCTGGATGGGCTCGAATCCGTGGCTGAAAGTCAACCTTAACGGCGAGCGCTTTACCAATGAAGCAGCCCCGTACGACTATATCCTCAACGCCACGTTGACGCAGCCGCACCATACCGTTGTCGACACCTGGGACTCGGACTACGAACAGTATCTCGAGCAGTTCGACATCCACGGATGTGCGCGCGTCTTCCCATTTGACAACGGCGCTCCCACCAACATGACGCTCGATGCCGTCAAGGGCCTCAACCAGGGCCTAATCGACGACGGATACATTGTCGTCGCCGACACCATCGAAGAGCTCGCCGAAGGCCTGGGCATCCCCGCCGATGCACTCAAGGCAACGGTCGAGCGACAGAACGAGAACTTCGATGCCGGCGTTGACCTCGACTTCGGCAAAGACGCACACCGTCTGTCCGCCATTCGTACTGCTCCGTTCTACGGCGTACGCACCTCCGGATACATGCTGTGCACCCTGGACGGCATCACCATCAACGAAAACTTCCAGGCTGTAAACGACGAAGGCGAAACCATCGAAGGCCTTTATGTCACGGGCGTCGACTCGGGATCGTACTACGCACATACGTATCCGAACATGTCCACTGGCAACTGCTGCGGACGCTCCGTCACCTTCGCACGCATGATCGGCAAGGCGCTGGCCGCAAAGTAACCAATTTTCAGCACACTGCATAGCGGGGATGTTCGTACGTCGTCGCTACGATACGCCTCCTTGCGTTGACGCAACAATCCACGGTGCCGCTGCGACACGCTTCGCGGCGATGCAATGCCCTTTGTGCACCGAACCCCACGAGTTCCCCTTCGCTCGTGGGGTTCGTTCTTTTCGGGGGGCAAACGGCGACCGAGCAAACGCACCGTCCCTCGCGTTGCTGTGCTCTTTTTCTCCCGTGCGATCGTTGCGCCCCGAACACCGAACGCTCTGTGCCACAATGAAAGCATCTTTCGGCCGAACGAACCGCTTCGTACGCAAGGAGAAACCCATGGAAATAAGCGCTATGGAGGGACAGACCTCCCCTTTCGAAATTGACGTGTACCTCGAAGCGGAAGAGGTGACCAGCCTCGCAAGCGGCGCATGGAAGCGCATGGCCCGCATTCTCAAGTGCGATGAAAACCGCGTACGACAACGTACCGAAGAACTTCTCACCACACGTGAGATACAAAAGTTTCTTGAAGAGACTATTATGGCACGCGCCGCTGAAACGGCTCTCGAGGAAACGGCGCCTTTGTTCATGGGAGCCCCCGAGCTCGAAGGCGACTCGCCCCTGCGCGAACGGGAACCCTTCTCTTTCCGCGCCCGCGTCTACCCCGTCCCCTCAATGGACGTAGACTGCGAAACCCCCATTGTCCGCAAACGTCCTAAAGCGGCGAAAGACGGAACGCGGAGCACCTCGTCGCTTTCCGATCGAGACCTCGTGCGAGAAACGCTTCGCGCGCGAGTCCACGGCACCATCCCCGACCGGCTGCTGCGCAAGGCTCTCGCATTGAAAAAGGAGCAGTTCCAGCAACACCTCGCCGACAAAGGCCTGACATACCGCGAGTATCGCATTGCCCATCGCGTGAAACCCCAAGAAGTCGAAGACGAGCTCTACGACGAAGCCTTCGACGAACTTTCGACCAACGTTGCCTTAGACCTCGTCTTCATCAAGCAGGAACTCTCCGTGAGCCAAGACAAGATAGACGCGACCCTCGCGGAGCTTGCCCCCGGAAGAGAGAAAGAGCTTTTCGACGAGCTTTCGGCTACGGGAAAAACCTGGATGCTCCATCAAAAAGCGCGACGAAACGTCGCGCTTGATTGGGCGGTAGAACACTTGTTGAAACGGTAGGAAGTCGCAAGCGAATGCCGTACGGCAAACAGCGCCGACTTTGGAAGCGCTTGACAGGGCGCCCTCGAACCGGAAGCGGCTTCGAGGGCGCCTCGTGCATGAAGTCCCTAATGAGGCACCGGCATCTTAGGCGTACTTCATGATAATGGAGTCCATGATGTCGGATGCGCGCTCGCACGTATCCGCCGTGTTCTCCATGCGCTGGAACAGCTTGTCCCAGATGAAGATGTCGAGAGCGTCCTCTCGCGATTCCTTATACAGACCGTGCATCGCCGTGAAAAAGAGGCTGTCCATCTCCTCTTCTGCATCGCCCACCTTCACGATAAGGGCAGGAAGCTTCTTGGAATTCTTAAAGTTCCTGAATTCCCCCATGGCAACCTTCAGGGCTTCGCAGCTCTTAAGCAGCAGGCGCGCAAAATCGATAGCGCGCGGGTGCATGGAAGTGAGATTGAACATGTAGAAACGCTGGATGGTCGCTTCCATGTAGTCAAGAATATCGTCCATGCTCTGCGTCAGAGAGATGATGTCTTCTCGGTCGATCGGCGTGATGAAGTCAACGCTGACAGCCTGGAAGATGCTATGGCAGACCTTGTCGGCGGCATGCTCGATTTCGTGAGCACGTTCGATGTCAGGCAGAAGCGTGTCAGACGTGGTGAAGTTCTCGATGATTTCAATAAGAAGCTCCGCCTCCTGGCATGCCAGATCGGCCTGCTTTTCGAACGCGTCGAAATAGTTGAATTTCTGCTTAAGAGACATTGCTGCCCTTTCTCGCTCGCACGACAATAACCGTGCCTTCCCCAAAACGCTTCGCGCACACGCAGTTCGAACGAAGCGCAACCCCTTATACGAACAGGAGGAACAATTCCGCTGTTAAGAAGCCGATGAGACCGCACCCGGGAAATGTCAGAACCCAGGTTTTCACCATATCAATGGCAACCTGCCACTTCACGGCGCTTTTTCGTTTGGCCGCCCATAATGGCCGTAGTCTTCACATGCGTGGTAGAAACCGGCATGCCGGTAAACGTGGCCAGCATGAGGCACAGCGTGGCGGAAAGACTCGCCGCGAAGCCTTGGTAAACCTCGAGTTTCACCATGTTCATGGCGACGTTTTTGATGATTCTCTCTCCGCCGATCGCCGTGCCAAGGCCCATGTTGACCGCACAGAGCACCATCAGCCATACGGGAAGCGCTAATTCAGCGGGCTGTCCTAATCCGGCGGTAAGCGCAATGCCAAGCATGAAGATGCTCATGAACTTCTGTCCGTCCTGAGCACCGTGCATAAAGGCGACGCCTGCGCCGGCGATTATCTGGCCCCAATGAAAGACCTGGTTCGCCTTATTGCGCGGCGCTCTTCTGCAAAGTCGCGCGATAAGGCGCGCAGTAAGCCATCCCATGCCGAAACCCAGAAACGTGGAAAGAAGGATTCCGTAGATAACCTTCATCCACTCGTTCCAGTTGATGGCGTCGAAGCTGCCGACCGCGGCTATAGCCGCACCCGTCAAGCCGGCGATAAGCGAATGACTCTGCGACGTGGGTATGCCGAAAAACCAGGCAGCCGCGCCCCAGACGATGATGGCCACCATCGCGGCAGCAAGGGCGGCAAGGGCCGCCTGGTTGTCTCCGCCGAAATCGACCATTTTGAAGATGGTGTTGGCGACGGCGCTCGTGAAAAGCGACACCACCAGCAAACCTAGGAAATTGCACACGGCCGCCATGACGATGGCGGGGCGCGGTTTCATAGAGCGAGTGGAAACCACTGTTGCAATAGCGTTCGGGGCATCGGTTCCTCCGTTCACTACGATGACGCCGATATTGAGAAGGGTCACCGCAAGCATGAGGGGGTCAGACATAAGCCCCGCGACAAAAGTTCCAAGCTCGACGCTCAAAAGGTCCTCCGATCACACGAATGCGCCAGGTCTAAGCCCGCTAGAAAGCCTGGATGACGCGACGGCGCTCCATGCCGATCGTCGTCAAGCCCTCATGGCCGGGATAGACAATGGTGGAATCAGGGAGCGGAGCAAGCTTCGTACGAAGGCTCTCGCGCATTTCGCGTTCGCTGCCGCCTTCGAAATCAACGCGCCCCGTCGCGCCACGGAACAGCGTATCGCCCGAAAAAAGGATGCCCGGCTTGCCATCGAATCCCTTCAGATACAGGCAGATGCCACCCTTGGTGTGACCAGGAGTAAGCAGGACCTCGAACTCAAGAGAACCGAGCTTGATGGCTTCTCCGTCTTTGACCTTGCGGTCGACGTGAACGGGAGCGACAGCATCCCAGTCTCCGAAATAGCCGCCCTGCCCGCGTTCGATGATTTTGGAGTCCGCGACGCTCGAAACGACCTTCGCCCCCGTTGCCTTTGCGAGCTCGGGAAGACCTACCAGGTGATCGTTGTGGTCATGGGTGCAAACTATGTACTGAAGGTCGAGCCAGCCGAGAGCCTTCTTGATAGCTTCGGGATCGCCCGCAGGATCAACTACGAGCGCAGGAGCCCCCTCTTCACGGCCATCGGACACGATGAAGCAGTTATTGTCCATCATTCCGATAACGAGAATGGTCACCGGGACGCAACCGTTCGAATCGGTAACGACACGTTTGCAGTTCGCACGCATCGAACATTCCTTTCAACCAGCGAAAGCACCCGCTCTCGCGTCCAGCATATTACACCCCGACCGAAACCGGCCGGGGTGGCTTCGCGTCACCGCGTCAAGCGCGGAAATTTCTATTTCTTCCTATGAGCCGCATCTCCTGGAAGCATACGCCTCGCATCGAAAACGCCGTCGATCCTGAGCAAAGATTCCAGGATATTCTCTATGTTCGACACCTGAGAAACCTGGAACAGATACCTCATCTCGACTATGCCGTCAGAATGGCTCACCGTGTTCGACGCAAGCACATTCACGCCCGTGTCGGACAACGTGTTGATGATATCACGCAAAAGGTTCATGCGATCGAGGGCTTCGATAAAGACCTCCACCTGATACGAACTTGTAGTTTCTGCGGTTGCTTCCCATTCGACTTTGATCAAGCGGCCCTGGTCGCGCATGAGGTCTTTCGCATTCGGGCAATCGGCTCGATGGACAGACACGCCGCGACCTCGCGTAACGAAGCCGATGATTGCATCGCCCGGAACGGGATTGCAGCAGCGCGAAAGACGCACCGGGGCGTTTTCCAGCCCGGCGACGATAACCCCATTCGAAGCATGGGCCTTCCTGCGCACGTTCGGGCGCTTGACCGATGTGATG
>USEQ01000028.1 GCA_900553655.1 uncultured Slackia sp.
TTGGTGTCCCCTCTTTGAGGGGATTGTCTCTCACCTGCGTTTTTATCCCTAAAGAGGGGACGAGTTATCGGTGCGCCCCTGCAATATACCTTTTGTGCGAAGTGCGTTTCAGGGGGGGTATGTGTCCTTACGAAGGATGCTAGGAAAGGAACATTCGATGGAGGAGAAGAAGGGGGCCCTGGGGCAGACTGAGACCGCGGAAGCGGTGGAAGGCGCTGAGCAGGCCGCGCAGAAGGGCTTCACTCGTCGTCAGGTGGTTATCGGCGGCGTAGGCATCGGTCTTGCCGGACTTATCGCCGGCGGCGCTCTTGCCAAATGGGGGGTTGTTGAAGAAAGCATCGCATCGGGTCGCATCGTGCTCGACCCCTTGCCTCAGAAGATGATTATCACCGATCGCGCGCGTTGCTCCGGCTGCCAGCGTTGCGAGCTTATGTGCTCGCTGCGCAACGACGGTCGTGCATGCCAGCACACCGCTCGCGTTCGCGTGTGGGATAACTATAACTTCGGTTCTGGCGGCGAAAGCCCCGACGGCATTTTCCGCGACTGCCAGTTCACCGTCGAGCATTGCAAGCAGTGCAAAGACGCTTGGTGCGTCAAGAACTGCCCCGTGCATGCCATTGCGCCCGATCCGGAAACCGGCGCTCGCGTGGTCGATCCCGAGGCGTGCATCGGCTGCGGCATGTGCCACGAAGCGTGCCCCTGGAACATGCCTGTCGTAGACACCGAAACCGGCGTCTCCACGAAGTGCATCGCATGTGGTCGCTGCGCCGTGCAGTGCCCCAACGGCGCGATCAAGTTCGTCGACTGGAAAGACATCGCGCAGGAGGCCATCAACAAGGGCATCGTCCGCACGACCACGCTGGTTGAGAACTAACCGCTCGTCGTTCTTGCAATTCCGAATGAATGAGAGGGCTGGTTCATGAATACTCCGGCAGTGTTTTCAGTGGCTTCGAAGTGCTTTGTCGATCTTGGTGAGCAAGACTACGAAGAGCTTGTTTCTCCCGAGGTGTGGAACGTTTTTCTTGCCGAAATAGCGCAGGCCGAAAGCGGAGTGCTCGCCGAGCGCCTTGCCGCCCGCGAGCTTGTCGCGCTTGAGAATCCACCGAGTTTCGAAGAGCACGGACGTTTCTGCCGCCGCCATTTCACCGGCGGTCTGCCCGAATCCGCCATGCCTGTCGAGTCGCTGTATCGCCCCTGGCGTGAAAGCGGCGCCGCAAATACGGGCCAGCGCGGCATGTATCGCTCGGAATCGGCGCTTTACATGGAAAGCCTTATCGCCCGATTAGGCATGACCGTGCCGCAGGGTTACGAGGCCTGGCCGGATCATCTGGCTTTGGAGCTTGACTTGCTCGCTGTGCTTTTGCGAAGCGGCTGCGTGCAAGATGCTCGTTCATTCGCTTTGGAACGCTTTGGCTGGCTGGCCGATTATCGGCAGAAGCTGCTGCGTCTTGACGATCCTCAGAAGGATTTCTACCTCGCCTTAGTCGACGTCCTCATCGACGCGGTTGAGGTTGCAAAAGGGTCCGATGCGGCATGCGACGCTGAACAGTAAGAAGCCGCCGGCATATTCAAGTTATATCTGTAAGAGAGGAACCGAGAATGTCAGAAAACGCAATTACAAGGCGGAGCTTTCTGGCCGGCAGCGCGGGTGTAGCGGCCCTTGCTGCGGCGGGCGGATACATGAGCTTCGGCGCTTGGGAGCAGGCGTGCGCTGACGAACCCGAAAACGATCAGGGTTCCTGGTCTGCCTATACCATGTGCAACGCATGCTCGAGCAAGTGCGGCTATAAGGCGTATGTGAAGCGCGGCCGCCTGTCGAAGCTCATCCCGAGCGAGCATGATGCTAATGCTCGCGGCAAAATTTGCGCTCGCGGCTATGGCTATCCGTCCTTTGTCTACTCCGAGGATCGTCTTACCGACCCCTTGAAGAAAAACGACAAGGGCGAGTTCGAGGCGATTTCTTGGGAGCAGGCGTATCAAGAGATTGGCGAGAAGGTTAAGGCGATTATTGACGCTAACGGCCCCGAGGCGCTGGCTCTTGTGCAAGACCCCCGTCCGAGCGGCGCATTCTACACCAAGCGCTTCCTGGACGCGCTTGGCTCGCCGAACTACTATACGCACGGCGCAGCATGCAACCTTTCGAAAGCATCCGGCTTTGCCCAGGTTATTGGCGCGGGAGACTTCCAGAGTGACGTTCCCAACGCCAAGATGATCATGTATATAGGCCGTTCTGTCGCCGACGCCATTCGTCCGAGCCATCTGCAGGACCTGCAGGCGGCCCATGAAAATGGCGCGAAGATCGTCGTGGTCGATCCGCGCTGCAATAATTCCACGGTGTTTGCCGACGAATGGTTGCCCATTAACCCTGGCACCGACCTGGCGTTCATTTTGGCCATGTGCAACGTGCTGATTCGCGACGGCATCTACGACAAGGATTACGTGGCGGAAAACGTCGAAGGTTTCAACGAATTCGCCGCCGGCATTGCCGACCACACTCCGCTGTGGGCGGAAGGCGTCTGCGGCATTTCCGCCGAGACCATCGAGCGCCTTGCCCACGAGTTCGCTCAGGCCGCCCCTGCGGCATCGATCGACGCCGGCTGGCGCGGAGGCTTTGGCAACCAGTATGCCAACTCCGGAGAGACGGCACGCGCCCTGGTCATCTTCAACACGCTGCTTGGCTGTTGGAACCAGGAAGGCGGCGCGCTTTTGACCTCGGGTGTCAGCGCGGGTAAGCTTGATGAGACGAAGTTTCCTCCCGTACCGAAGGTCGAGGCCAAGAAGGCGGGCTCCGAAGAGTACCCACTTGCTTCGGCTGGCATGGGCGTGAATATCCATGCTGCGAGCCTTGCGAAAGAAGGCAAAATCAAGGGCATGTTCTTCTACAACTCCAACATGGTTGCCGGCTATTCCAACCCGGCTTACATGCAGGAGTGCCTGGATGCCCTTGAACTGTGCGTGGTCGTTGACGTTCAGATGTCCGAAACGGCGCTTTGCGCAGACTACGTGCTTCCCGAATGCAGCTATCTTGAGCGCCTTGAGATTCCCGTGTTCAACGGCGGCAAGGTGCCGAGTGTCTCCTTGCGCGACAAGGTTCTTGATGTTATCCACCCGAACACCCTGCCGGTCGATCAGATTTTCTCTGGCTTGGCGGAGGCGTGCGGCGTGGGCCAGTACTTCCCGTTCACGGTCGAAGAGCTCGCGGATGCGCAGCTTAAGACGGTGGGCCTGGGCCTTGACGAGCTTCGCAAGGTTGGCACGGTCGAATTCCCCGAGAAGGCCTTCGTCTACGGCCAGACGCCGAAGTGGAAGACCCCGTCCGGCAAGATTCAGTTCACAAGCGAGGCGTGCGAGAAGGCCGGCTATTCCGCCGCTCCCGTATGGGTGCCGCCTGCGGTTGTGCCCGCTGGCGGCAGCCAGTTTCGCCTGATCACGGGCAAGCAGGCCATTCATAGCCACACTATGACGGCGAACTGCGAAGCGCTGATGTCCATTACCCAAGACTATGATTTGACGCGCGTGTGGCTGAATGCCGGTCGTGCTGCCGAACTGGGCATCAAAGACGGTGACGAGGTGGAGCTTTCCAACGAGAAGTTTACCGGTCGCTGCCATGTGAAGGTGACGCAGCGTTTGAACCCGACGGCCGTGTTCATGCCGCCCGCGTACGGATGCTCTTCGAAAGACCAGCATACGGCGTATGGCGTGGGCCTGCGTCCTACGGACTTCATGGATTATCAGCTTGAGCGCGGCTATGGTTCCACCATGGCGCATGAGGTCTTGGTGACTGTTAAGAAGGTGGGTGCGTAATGGCACGTTACGGAATGCTTATCGATACGACGAAATGCATCGGGTGCTACGCCTGTCGCACGGCATGCCAGAGGCAAAACGACCTGCTTCCTGCTGAGTCGTTCATCAAGTTCCATGAATTCGAGCGCGGCACGTATCCGCATGTCACGATTGAGCATGTGCCCACGCAGTGCATGCATTGCGTTGACGCTCCGTGCCAGGCCGTATGCCCGACGGGCGCAACCTACACCACGGAAGACGGCATCGTTTGTGTCGACCACGGGCGTTGCATCGGCTGTAAGTACTGCATGGCGGCGTGCCCCTACCAGGCGCGTGTGGTCAATGAAGAAACCGGCGCGGTTGACAAGTGCCGTTTCTGCACGGTTTCCGCACTTGATGGCACCGAGATGTGCACGTGCGTGACGGCATGCCCGACCGGCGTGCGTACATTCGGCGACCTCGACGACCCGAATTCCGAGATATCGCAGAAGATCGCCGAGCTGAACGCTCAGCCGATCGATGGCGATTTGACCAAATCAAAAGTCTTCTACGTGAGGTGATGAAGGATGTCATTCGAACCTATCTGGGGCGCTCCCATCGCCTGGTATTTGTTCCTTGCCGGTTTGGGCGGCGGCGCGTTTGTGACGTCAGCGTTTCTTGCGTGGCGTCATCCCGAGGCCGTCAACATGCGCAAGGTTGGCCATCTTATTGCGCCCGTAGCCGTTATGGTCGGCTTGCTGTTGCTTATGGTGGACGCCGAGGCTGGCTTGCACAACCCGCTTCGCTTCGCCTTGCTTTTGCATAACCCGTTTTCGGTTATGACCTGGGGCGTTGTATTCTTGGCGGGCTTCATGGTGGTGTCTATCATCGTGGTGGTTCTCGATTTCATGAAGAAGTCTGTTCCGAAGTGGCTTGAGCTTGTTGGCGTGGTGTTCGGCGTGTGTGTTGCTATGTACACCGGCGCCTTGCTGGGCGTGTGCAAGACGTTCCCGCTGTGGAACAACGCCTTGCTGCCCATCTTGTTCCTGGTGTCTGCCATGTCTGCCGGCGCCGCATCGGTGCTGCTGGTTGCGGTGTTTCGTCATGCCGACGAGTTCAACAAGGCCGGCGTGCTGAAGAAGTTCCACTTCTGCCTGCCCATCATCGAGATTGTGCTGGTTGCCTCGCTGTGCTTCATCACCAGCTACAATTCTCCGGCCGGCTTCGACTCCGTAATGAGCATGGTTGCCGGGACGTGGGCTCCGCTGTTCTGGATTGGCCTGGTGCTGATCGGCTTGGTTGTTCCGACCGGTCTTGAGACCTGGCTGCTCTTCTTCTCCGCGAAGGAGTTCGAAGAGTCCAAGAAGGCGCATATGATCAGCGCTGCATCCGATGCGGGCGTGCTGATCGGCGGTTTCTTGCTGCGTTTCCTTGTTGTCATGGCGGCGCTTCCTGTCACGTTTGTGATGTAGGTTTCGGCCCCTTGGTGCTTCGCGTGCACCGAGGGGCCTTTTTTATGGCTTCGGTGGCGTAAATGCGCCGAGATTGCTCGCATATCGACAGAATGGGCACTTCAGGGGAATTTACCTAGACGAAACATGGAAGGCGGGTATGCTATGCGCCAAAAGAGAGCTTGGCTTTAAGTCCGAGACGGCCTTGGGGTCAAGACACACCATCTAGTGAGGAGACCGTTATGGGCAAGTTCGACGGAAAGGTCGCCGTCATCACCGGTGGCGGCAAAGGCGGCGGAATCGGTTGGGGTCTTTCGACGGCTTTTGCAAAGGAGGGCTGCAATCTGGTCATTACCGGTCGCAATCTTCAGAAGCTTGAAGACGCGAAGGCCGAGCTGGAGGAAAAGTACGGCGTCAAGGTTCTTCCCCTGCAGGCCGACGGATCCGACGAGGAGCAGGTTGCTGCCGCAGTCAAGAAGGTTGCCGAAGAGTTCGGCCGTATTGACTTCCTGATTAACAATGCGCAGAACTCCGCCTCCGGCCTTACCTTGGTCGAGCATAGCAAGGAAGACTTTGACAAGGCTATCTATTCCGGCATCTATGCTGTCTTCTTCTACATGAAGCACTGCCATCCCTACCTGAAGGAGACCAAGGGTTCCGTGGTCAACTTCGCGTCCGGTGCAGGTCTCTTCGGCCGTTTCGGTCAGAGTTCCTACGCTGCTGCAAAAGAGGGTATTCGAGGTATGACCCGCGTTGCTGCCACCGAGTGGGGTCCTGACGGCATCAACTGCAACGTCATTTGCCCGCTTGTTATGACGAGCCAGCTGGCGAAGTGGAAAGAAGAGTATCCCGAGGCTTACGCAAAGCAGATTGGCGGTATTCCCGCGGGTCGCTTCGGCGATGCTGAAAGCGATATCGGACGCACGGCTGTCTTCTTGTGCTCGGAGGACGCAAGTTATATTTCCGGCGAGACCATCACCATGCAGGGCGGAAGCGGCTTGAGGCCGTAAGGGACGCCACGTATATCGATATGGTTCAAAGGCCCGAACGCATTGCGCGTTCGGGCCTTTGTTGTGCCGCGCGGGATTGCTTCGAGGACGCCTTTGGACTGTTCCGCGATTCGAGGCGCCTTCACTGCGGCGCTATTGCGTTGTACCGTGCGCTGTCGCGCTTTGCTGCCGCAGGATCGCGCTGCCATGGTTTTAAAATGCACCAAAACGCTTCTTGGCTATCGCAAAACTCACGAAACGTATCAACGCAGCCTCTCCTTTCCGAGGGAGCACCCAAGTAAATCAACAGAAGTTAAAGAAATGAGGAGCAAAATACCCATTGTCCCGATGAAAAAGCTCTTCGAAGCCCTCGTATTGATACGTTTCGTGAAAAAATCGATAAGCAAGTCATCGTTTCGCGACATAAGGCGTTGACGAGCCCTCCATTGCGACGGAAGCTCCGGCATGGGTGCCGTCCGCTGACGCTGGTAGCGCTGCGGATGGGCTCGGCGAGCGGTGCATGACGCTTCGATAAATAGCCGGATTTCGGCGAGCGGCGCATTGTGCCCCTTTTCGGGCAAACTTTGCAAAAATCTTACATTGCAAAGGCCGGGTAAAGTGCGGAGGTCGCTATACTTTTCCCTCGATGGTTTTAAGCAGTCTTGCCCTCGCGATCTAGGAGAAACGAATCGTGGACAACGCGTTTACCACCGTAGTTGGCCTTCTTGGAGGCCTTGCCATTTTCATCTTTGGCATGAACATGATGAGCGACAACCTTCAGAAGGTTGCCGGCGAAAAGATGAAAAACATTCTCGCTCTTTTAACGAAAAACCCTGTTCTTGGCGTATTGGCCGGCGCATTGACCACCGCCGTGTTGCAAAGCAGCAGCGCCACTACCGTTATGGCGATCGGCTTTGTAAGCGCCCGTCTGATGGGTCTGCCTCAGGCCATTTCCATCATTCTCGGCGCCAACATTGGCACGACGATTACGGCGCAGATCATCGCCTTTAAAATCACGGACTACATTCTCATTTTCGTGTTCGTGGGCTTTCTTATGTCGTTTATTGCGAAAACCGAGCGTATCAAGAGCGTCGGTCTGAGCATTCTCGGCTTCGGCCTGCTCTTCCTCGGTATCGAGACCATGGGCGATTCCATGAAGCCCCTCGCGACGAGCCCTGTGTTCATCAATATGATTTCCCAGGTCGTGGACATTCCCGTACTGGGCGTTGTCGTCGGTACGGTCATGACCGTTATTGTTCAGAGCTCTTCGGCCACCATCGCGGTTTTGCAGAATCTTGCCGCAACGCCTGGCCCTGACGGTGCGAGCATCATCGGCCTTACGGGCGCCATCCCCGTTTTGCTCGGCGACAATATCGGCACCACCATTACCGCGCTGCTTGCCAGCATCGGCCAGAGCCGCAACGCCAAGCGCGTCGCGGTGTCTCACAGCCTCTTCAATATTTCCGGCTGCCTTATTTTCATCTGGTTTATTCCCGCGTTCGCAACGTTCATCCAGTTCATTTCTCCGGCGGGCCCCGAAATCGAGGTCATTTCCCGCCAGATTGCAAACGCGCATACGTCGTTCAACGTCGTCATGACACTGCTGTGGCTTCCGTTCATATGGCTTATGGTGAAGATCGTGACCCGCATCATCCCTGACAGGAAAACTGCGGCAGGCGATTCCGATCCCGCGGTCGCCCTGTATCTTGACGATCGTCTGCTGGGCCAGCCTATCGTCGCTCTCCAGCTTGTTGCCAAAGAGACGGTTCGTTGTGGGGAGACGGTACGCGCGGCCATGCATGACATGGGCGCCGCCCTGCGCGACAAGGACGCAAAGCGCCTTGACCTCTCGTCTCGCAAGGCCGCTGCGGCGGGCGAGGTCTGCCAGCAGGTGACCGACTACCTGGCCGAGTTGTTCGCTACGGGTCTGCTCAACGAGGACCAGGTTACGCGTACGGCGAATCTTATGAGCGCGATCAATGATATCGAGCGCATTGGCCAGCTGTGCGGAGACGTGGCGCAGATTGCCCGTCGAAGCGATTTTTCCGACAAGGCTTCGGAAGACCTGCGCGATGCGATGTTCTTGGCCGAAGAAATGTTCGCGGGCGCCATGCGCTCCATGGCATCCGGCGACAGCGACGAAGCGCGCCGCGTGAATGAGGGCAATTCGCGCATGATCGAGATTGAAATGCATATGCGCAAGGGCCACATGAAGCGCGTGGCAAGCAAGGAGTGCTCACCGAGCCTCACGAAGGCGTTCAACCGTGTGCTTTCCGATATCGAGCGCATCGGCGGAAGCTGTCTCAACATTGTCGAGGCATTCCCCGGTACGACGAGCCTCGATTACTTCCTGTTCGAAGATTCCGACGTGCTTCATTCGATGAAGTAGGAAGGGTCTGCGTGCAAAGCCGACCCGCTCTTTCTGAGCGCGCTCCGCATCGGCGGGGCGCGCTTTGTTTTGCCATGAGCAAAGATGCGGATGTGCGCCGAGCGCAGCATGGCCATCCGCGAGCGAAGGCCGGATGTGCGCCGAGTTCAGCATCGTCATCTGCGGGCGGTGGAACGTGCAAGATGCGGGCGGCGCGTAGGTCGTGCGTTTCTTTTCGTTGTTGTGAAAAATGACGGGTGCGCGTCGCTGTGCGTTTTGCGGCGGGTATGGTGTATTTCGTTTTGATGGTAGGCAACGAAGGAGGATTGCATGAAAGCGAAAATGGTTCACGAATGCATTCACGTGCTCGACCTTGGGAAGTCTCTCGAATTTTACGAGAAAGCCCTTGGCCTGGTTGAGCAGAGCAGTATGGGCCCCGAGGACGGATCGTGGAAGAACGTCTACATCGGAAACGACGAGACCGATTTTCAGATGGAGCTCACCTGGAACAACGGTCGAACCGAGCCGTACAACAACGGCGGCAGGGACACGCACCTTGCATTCGAGGTCGACGACATGGACGCCGCACGCGCCCTGCATGAAGAAATGGGATGCATCTGCTTCGTGAACGAAAAGATGGGCATCTACTTCAT
>USEQ01000029.1 GCA_900553655.1 uncultured Slackia sp.
TGCAAAGGCAAGCTGGTCTAAAGGCAGGCACGCGTCCGCCGCGCAGGATCTTAGCATGTCATGCGGGCTCTGGTATAACTGCACGAGCCCGCAATCAAAAGCCCCCTCAGGTTGAACCGATTCCCGTTTCCGCGGATTGGAAACGGGAATCGGTTCGTCAACCTGAGGGGGGGGGCGCTCATCTTCAGGCTACACGCGCGGAACGATAACCGTGGGAACGACAAGATTGAGCAGCACGCTGTGCGTGACAGAGCCGAACACAGCGCGTCCCAAAGCCTTGCGCGAATGGGTGCCCATGACAAGCATCCCGTTCTCCTTCGCGCTATCGATCAGCACGCGAGAAGGAAACGGTCCTTCGACAGCTTTGCCGGAAACCTCAAGCCCACCATGTTGCGCGGCGATTCTCTCGACATGCTCGTCAAGCACGCGCTGATACTGCTCCCCGATCGGAGACAGACCGCCTCCCATCATCTCGGCGGGGCGAGATATCCACGCCGGCAGCCCCCAGGCAGTCACCAGACGAAGCGGCCACCTCAAAGCCACCGCCTCTCCGATGCCGAAACGAAGCGCCTCTTCGCCGAATCCCTCCGGATCGAACCCCACAAGAACGCCATGCTTTTCCTCGTCGAAGTGCCAATCGGCAGGAACGATGACCGTAGGAACGTCAAGGCAAACCGAAACACGCAGGCCCTTCGCCCCGCCGATTGTCTCGCCCACCGTCGCCCCGTGATGCGACCCCAAGACAACCAGGTCATGCCCTTGCGCCTGCTCCACAAGGGCGTCTACCACCGCACCCTTCGCAACAATCGACTCCGCCGAAACGGACGGATGATTCTGAGCCACATAGTCCTTCGCCTCGGAAAGAAGCTGCTGGGCGAAAACCTCCACATCGGCTTCGAGTAGACCGGCTCCGCGCAAAAGCCGCGGGTCGGAAACGGTAACCAACGTCAAGCTCGACCCGTCGCGCTCCGCTCTGCGCGCCGCCCACTCGAGAGCGCGCTCGCCACGCGGACTGCCGTCAATACCAACTAGAATGCGTGCCATGGATATTGAACTTCCCTTCTGTTTCACGCGATTTCGGTGCATGGTGCGTTCGATACTCGATGCATTTGGCGATCGATGCGTTTGGCGCATGATGCACCTGACGCTCGGTGCGCCTAGTGGAAAATCGGAATCATAAGCCAAAGAGCAAACAGGACGATAAAGACACAACCCGCAAAGCAGACGACCGACCCTATGCGGTGCAGAAGATGGGCGTTGCCCTCGGCATCAACCTCGCCAGCGACCCAAAGACGCAATCCCGATGCGTACAACCCCCCGATGGTGGACGCGATAATCACCGCCGTTGCGAGCACGGTGATGAAATTGGCTATCTCATGTGCAATCATGGCTGTCCCTCCTACGCGACTGCGTGAGACGAATTCGAAGTCGCGTTAATCTTGACTTCGGCACGATCGTTCACGTTTGCAGAATTCACCGGATTGCGCTTCGACAGGCGGAAGATGACAAACGCAACGATGACCGCGATAATCGCCACTGCAATCGTTCCGCCAAGACCCGTTTTCGCGATAGCGCAGGCCACGGCGCCGACGAGGCCTGCCGCTGGAAACGTCACAAGCCATGCGATGAGCATGCGCCCGGCAACGCTCCAGTTCACCGATCCGCCCTTTTTGCCAAGACCCGTGCCGATGATGGAGCCGGAGCATACCTGCGTCGTGGAAAGAGCGAAGCCCAGATGAGACGAGGCGAGGATGGTCGTCGCAGAAGCGGCTTCGGCAGCGAATCCTTGCGGCGTGTTGATTTCGGTCAGACCCTTGCCCAACGTGCGGATGACACGCCAGCCGCCCATGTAGGTACCGAGGGCGATGGCCAGGCCGCAGACAGCGACGACCCAGAGCTGAGGACCGGTGCCGGAAGCCTGAGCCCCCACGGCAATAAGCGTCAGGGTGATAATGCCCATGGTCTTTTGTGCATCGTTCGTACCGTGGGAAAGAGCAACCAGGCACGCCGTAACCGTCTGTCCGTGCCTGAACCCCGACTCTACTTGTTTTTCATCGAGCTTTCTTACGATGGCGAATATCACTTTTATCGCCATAAATGCCGCCAAACCTGCAACAACGGGAGAAATAAGCGCAGGAACGAGCACTTTCGCAACCACTGCTCCGAAATTGACGCCTTCTACGCCGGCGCCAACGATAACGGCGCCCACGAGGCCGCCGAACAGGGCATGCGAAGAACTAGAAGGCAAGCCGACAAGCCAGGTGAGAAGATTCCAGACGATGGCGCCTACAAGACCGGCGAATATGAATTCTGGGCCTATAAATACCTGCTGCTCGTTAATGATGCCTCCCGAGATGGTCTTTGCAACCTCGGTAGAAAGAAACGCGCCAATCAGATTGAGCGTGCCAGCGGCGATGACCGCCGTCTTCGGCTTCAGCGCGCCCGTGGCAATAGAGGTTGCCATGGCGTTCGCCGTGTCATGAAATCCGTTCGTGAAATCGAAAATCAGCGCCGTTGCGATGACCAGAATCACGACGACCAGTGTTGCGATGTCCATGGATTTTCTTAATCCCCCTTCGATTGAGCCCTTGACGAAGCGGCCGACCGAGGACCGACAGGTCGGCCGAAAACAGTCGCGTTGCCAAACGCTGTGAAACATACGAATTCAGGTTTGCAGAACACGAAAAATAAGGTTATGCCTTTTTTGACATGAGGTGTTAAAGCTTCTGCAAAATCGAAGTAAAGTTCGGCTGGAGGGGGTTTACCTTGCAGGAATGGCCGTTCACCGAATATCGTCTTGCCTGGAAAATAGAACGCCCCCTTTTCTTCCCATTGTCATAGAACATGAGGAGAAAAGGGGGCGAGAAAAGCAAAGACGCAAGTTCACGCAGGTCGCTGCATCGCAGCTCTGAAAACGAGCCCGCGCCGTGATTTTGCGCTACTCAGCCTTCGCCTCGGCCGGCTTGCGCTGCCGCAGCACCGAATGCACCACGCCGGCAATGGCGGCAACGAGAGCCACCGTCAGCCAGCCTAAGCCCAGGTCGGCACCGGGAAGCGCGTCAAGGAAAACCCACGCATCAGGGGCGAAAGCGTCACGCAGAGCCACGATGACGCTTGCCGCCGCCGTGGCGAACACCGTCCAGGGCCAAATGCGCGGATACTTGTCGCAGACACCGTGAAAGAGACCGAACGCCATAAGCACGATGGCAGGCGGATACAAGGCTCCAAGCAACGGACCAGAAAATGCCAGGATTGCATCAAGACCGAGCAGTGAGACGCCGCAGCTGAAAACGGCGAAGATTGCCGCCCACGCCGGCAGCGGAACACGCGGACACACTTCAGAGAAATACTCGGCGCAGCAGGAAATAAGACCCGTGCATACATTGAGGCAGGCCAGAAGGAAAATAGCCGCAACGATGACGGAGCCGGCCTCCCCGAAATGCAACGCAGCCGAAGCAGCAAGAATCTCGGCGCCGTTGGCCGCTCCAGGCATGGAAGGCGCCATGGCAACACCCACGAACGCCAACCCGCAATAAACCAGCGTCATCAGAATGCCTGCAATGACGCCGGCCGCCGAAATGGAGCCGGCAACCTTGCCCGACTCCGTCACGCCTTGAGCCCTTACATTGGTGGCTACGACGATACCGAAGCACAAGGCCGCAAGGAGGTCCATGGTCTGATAACCTACAAGGAAGCCTCCCGACACGGCGTTTTCATCATACGGAGCCACTGGCGCAGGAGTGTTTTCCAACCCCCCGAATAACGCTGCACCGACAACGAGCGCAATCAAAACGATAAGCGCAGGGGCGCAGAACCTGCCGAGAATGCGAGAAAGCATGCCGGGACGAATCGCCAAGGCGAAAGCCACGGCGAAAAAAACGACCGAGAACAACGTCACCACGACAAGAGAGTCCCCGCCTTGCGGAATAAGCGGCTTGACCATCTCGTACGCCGTCGAAGACGTGCGGGGAATGGCCAAAAACGGGCCGATGGTCAAGTACACCAAGGCGATGAAGACCGAGGCGAACACAGGATGGACGCGGCCTGCGAGCTGGCGGATATCGCCCACCAGCGCCACGGCAATGATGCCGAGCACCGGAAGGCCGATTCCCGCGATAAGAAAGCCGACCATGCCGAAAACGGCGTCGGTTCCCGCTTGAAGGCCGAGAAGCGGAGGCAGGATGAGGTTGCCCGCCCCGAAGAACATGGAAAAGAGCATTCCGCCGAGCATGAGCAGCTGAGCACGGCTCAGCCCCGTCGACCGGCGGCTGTTGGATTCTTGCACGATCCCTCCCTTATATGTACGATGCGGCTAAGCCGCGGACAAAACAACGCGCTATTCTAACACGCTCGTCCAGAGGGGCCGTAAAAAGACCGGTGCGAATAAGAAGCGGGCCAATCGGCTCGATTCCTATATGCTTCCCACCTCGTAAGGCAGCATCTCCGCAAGAAACCCCTTTTCGCCCAGAACCTTCTCTATTTCGTCAAGAACAGAAGCGGCGTCCGGTCCGTAAGCGGCAATATGATGAAAGTGATACCCCGACGTCACGGCGCACAGAGGCGAAGACTTTCCCGAACGAATATCGTCCATGAAACGGGCCACATCGCGCCGGCTCCTGACATCGAGCGCCGCCGTAAGCTTTCCGTACGCGCGATGGTTCACCGCGACGTCGAGCAGCGCGCCGCCCAAGTCGACAACCGCAAGCATCTCCTCTTCCGCCTGCTCGGGCGTATGACGCACCTTCACCAGGCGCACTACCCCTCCGTCGAAAGACGACAGCAGCGAATAGCCCGACCGCGTTGCCGTTATATCGATACCTTGCCCTCGAAGCAGCGCTATATCCTGCACGACGACCTGGCGGCTCACGCCGGACATGCGCGCAAGGTCGGACCCCGTCAAGGGACCGCGCGCCTCCCGCAGAGACTTCAAGAGAAACGCCCTGCGTTCTTCGCCCTTCATCGCAGCCCTCTCTCGTCCGAAGCGCCATCGACCGTCAGGTTCTTCAAGCTCAAATCGAGAATGCCGGCGGAATGAGTCAAAGCCCCGCACGAAACGAAATCGACACCCAGGTCGGCTATAGACACGACATTCTCCAAGGTGATGTTGCCCGAGCATTCGGTCTGGGCACGGCCGCCGATGAGCGCAACGGCTGCAGCCATCGTCTCGCGGTCCATGTTGTCGAGCATGATGATGTCGGCACCGGCATCGAGCGCCTCTTGCACCTGCTCGAGCGTTTCCGTCTCCACCTCTATCTTGCGGACGAACGGCGCTCTCGCGCGAGCGCAGGCCACCGCCTTCGCGATTCCCCCCGCTGCCGCGATGTGGTTGTCCTTGAGCATGACCCCGTCGGTCAGGTTGTAGCGATGGTTGACCGCGCCTCCCAGACGAGCGGCCTCTTTTTCGAACAGACGCATCCCCGGCGTGGTCTTGCGCGTATCCACCAATGTCGTGGCGCTGCCTTCAAGAAGCTTCGCGGCTTTGTTCGTATACGTCGCTATACCGCTCATACGCTGCAGATAGTTGAGCGCCGTGCGCTCGCCCGAAAGAATGGCGCGAACATCTCCGCGCACCACGCCGAGAAGCTGGCCTTCACGGACGGCATCTCCGTCCGAAACGCGCGCTTCGAAGCGCGCGCAGGGATCGAGAATCTCGAACACACGGGCGAACACGTCCAGACCCGCGATAATGCCATCCTGCTTGCACAGAAGTTGCGCACGACCGGCACATCCATTCGGCATGACGCAATCCGTGCTGATGTCTCCCGCGTTCATGTCCTCGGCAAGAGCGTACTTGATATGTTCGTCGATGAGAAAATGCAGCGAAAGCGAGCTCATCCATTCCTCCTTATGCACAATTCGCTTGCTTCGAACGTCCTCGCAACCCGCTCGATCCGGTCGTTTCTTGCAGCCTGCCCGCTTCCTTCTCTATCTCCCTCGCTGCCCGCTGCGCGAACACAAGCGCTTCGAGCAGGCTGTTGCTGGCCAACCTGTTCTTGCCATGCACGCCGTTACAGCTAGTTTCTCCCACGGCGAACAGGCGCGGCATACTCGTGCGCGACCATGTGTCAACGCGAATGCCGCCCATAAAATAATGCTGAGCAGGAACCACGGGAACGGGCTCTTTCAGGATATCGTAGCCCTCCTTCGCGCATTGCTCGCGAATGGCCTTGAAATGCCCGGCAACCGTCTTCTCGGGCACGGGGGCAAACGAAAGCCATACATGGTCGGAGCGTTCCTCCTCCATCATGGAAAAAATCGCAGCAGACACCACATCTCGCGGCTGAAGTTCGTCGGTAAAGCGCTCACCGGCAGCATTAAGCAGCACCGCACCTTCCCCGCGCGCCGATTCGGATATAAGAAAGGCCCGACCAGGACGACCGGTGTAGAGACTTGTCGGGTGAATCTGCACGTAGTCCATATGCTCGAGCTCTATACCGTGGTCGCGCGCTATACGGCACGCATCCCCCGTTATCTCGGGATAATTGGTCGAATGCTCGTACAGGCCGCCTATCCCGCCCGTGGCGAAGACGACGAACGAAGACCGGACGACGGTGCGCGCGCCGTTTTCGCCCTCGATTGCCACGCCGGCGCATGCGCCATCCTCCTCGACCAGATCGACCATACACGCATGTTCGCGAATCTCGACGTTGGCAAGCTTCTCGACCGCCGAGAGCAAAGTCTGCGTGATCTCTTGACCCGTCGTGTCCGCGTGATAGCAGATGCGGGCGCGCGTATGGCCGCCCTCACGCGTGTAGGCCAAATCGCCTTCAGGCGTACGTTCGAAGGCGACACCCAGACCAATGAGAGAATCTATAACGGCGCGGCTTGAGCGAAGCATGATATCCACGCTTTTAGGGCGGTTCTCATAATGGCCGGCGCGCATGGTGTCTTCGTAGAAGGAATCGTAGTCGTCTTCATCGAGCAAGACACAGATCCCTCCCTGCGCAAGCATGGAATCGCAGCGCGACGCCTCCGTTTTCGCAAGCACGAGCACGCTCATCTCCGCAGGAAGATTGAGCGCCGTATACAGGCCGCTCGATCCGCAACCGACAATCACTACGTCGAAGCGCTCGCAGGAATCCGAGGCGGCACCGACGGGCTCAAACCCCGCGCCAGCTTCTTCGGAAACCCCGACGTTTTTCCTCGAAACCACCGGTCCTCCTTATTCGGAAAGCTCAAGCATGCGGACCAGGGAGGCGCGAGCACGCGTTCTTTCCCAATCGGGAGCAGACGGCACTTCGTACACGCTGCCCGCGCCGGCGGCCAGGCAGTCGCGCACGTTTTCAAGCGTTACCAGGTCCATGTCCGCACACGTCGGTTTCGTGGCGGGAAGAAAGAACCGCTTCCCGCTTCCTTCGGTTTTGCGTCGTATCTGGTGAAGCACGCCGCCGACGGTTCCAATAATATATTCCTCGGCCTTGTCGCGAACGGCATAGTCGATGATACCCGCCGTCGATCCAGCGTAGTCCGCCAAGGCCATGACCGCTTCGTTGCATTCGGGATGCACAAGCACCTTCGCCTCGGGATGTTGCGCTTTCAGAGCCCTGATTTCGTCCGCAAGCATAGCGTCGTGCACGGGACAACAACCAGAATTCAAGATGAAGCGCTTCTCCGGAAGCATTTCTGCGATATGCCTTCCCAAGTGGCGATCGGGAACGAAGGCAATGGTACGCTCAGTCAGAGAGGACACGACCGCAAGCGCGTTCGAAGACGTCACGCACACGTCGGAAAGCGCCTTGATGCGCGCCGTGGAGTTGACGTAGCACACCACCGCGAGGTCATCGTAGGTTTCGCGGAGGCGCTCGATAAACCCGTCTTCGACCATATGGGCCATGGGACAATCGGCCTCGGGGGCGGGAAGCAGGACCGTCTTTTCGGGGCTGAGCAGCTTCGCGCTCTCCCCCATGAAACGCACGCCGCAAAACACCAGCGTATCGCAATCGAGCTCTGCTGCCATTTTGGAAAGACCGAACGAATCACCCACGTAATCGGCCACATCCTGCACTTCGGGCGATGTGTAGTAATGCGCGAGAATAACCGCATTCCTCTGCTTCTTGAGCTCTCGTATCTCCGATACGAGCGTCCGCTTGTCCACGTTGCTTCCTTCCGTATTCCCGAACGCCAGGGCTATATGCCGCTTTCGGCGCACCTGCGCTTACGCGACCTGTCTGGGCGCGCCTCGTTCGCTCCGCCTTCAATCCGCTCTATGCTTTGCATCCTTTTATCTGACAAGACAGATGACAAGACAAGCATTCTAGAGAAAGCACATAGAAGAAATGGGACGACGAATCGTCATGCAAGCCGGTCGAACTCCTCCTTGACGCCTTCGAACAAGGCACGGAACGCTTCCTCGAAACGGCTGTCTTTCGGTCGGATGAACGAGATATCATGATGGATGGAGACGCCCTCGATAAAAACCTCGCCCAGCCTTCCTTTGCGTATATCCGACCGCACGGCCGCATCGTAGACGAACGAGACGCCCAGCCCCTCTTCAACGAACGACTTGATCATATTGATGCTCGACGCCTCCATGACCTCGGCAAACGAATCGATGCTGAAATTGCGCTGATGAAGCGCGTGCTCGAGCACGGCCCGCGATCCGGATTCGCGCTCTCGCACGATAAGCGGCGCCGAAAGAACCTCTTCCATGCTGCACGTCCTTGACGCCAACGAGGAATTCGGAGAACACACGCACACGAGCTCCTGCACGCACAGCACATCCCAAGAAAGCTCGCTTTTCTCGAAAAAGCCCTCCACGAATGCGCAGTCTATCTCTCCTTTTGCCATGAGATCGAGCAGCTCGGCCGTGCTGCGAGAAACGATCGAAGCCTTCATTTCGGGATGCGCCGCCATATAGCGCGCCATCGGAGGAGCGACCAGATACTCGCCCGCCGTAAGCGTTGCTCCCACGTTCAGCCGAAGAACGCTTTGGGAGGAAATCGCCCGAATGCGGCGCTCGAGAAGCAGCTCGTCGTGGGCAAGCGATTGGAACACACGCTGCAGCTCCACGCCTTCCTCCGTGAGGCTCATGCTTTTGCCCGCAAACGATACGAGCTTCGCACCATAATGCTTCTCCAAGGCGGCCATGTGCTGGGATACCGCCGACTGGGTGAGATTCAGCTCGCGAGCCGC
>USEQ01000030.1 GCA_900553655.1 uncultured Slackia sp.
ATCGCCCGAAAGCGCCGCAGCGGAATCGAACGCCGCATCGACCGAATCAGACACGGCCCCGTAGCTCGCCGCGCTCTGGTCCAGCGCCGTCGAAAGCGCTGAAACGGAATCGTCCATGGCGGACGTCACCGTGCCGGCCGACTGCTTTGCGCTATCGACGGAAGCCGACACTTCATCCGCAGAAGCGCCTACCTGCGTCAGCAAGGACGAAGAATTGCCAATAAGCGACTGGGCCGACCCAAGAACCGAGGAATATGCGGTCAGAAGCGAAGAACCCTTTGCCATTCGTTCGCCCGCCTCTGTAACATGGGCGCTCAGCTTGCCGATGGTTCCATCGAGATCGGCCGTATCGGCGTATTCCAGAAGGCTCGAGGAAATACCCAGGGCCGCCTCCGAAAGCGTTTTCGCAAAAAGCTGATTCACTTGCGCCGACACCTGGTCGGCGCCCTGGTCGGTGACCTTCGGAGCAATGGCGTTTTTCTTCTCGTTGGAGTAATAGGTGATTTTGGCATGCTCGACGTCATCGGAATAAAACGTCATCATATCCTTGCTGAAGCTTTCCGGAATGACCACGGCCGCGTAATAGCGCCCAGACCTGGCGCCGTCGATTGCGTCGTCTTCGTCAGTAATCACCCACCGAAGCTGATCGTTCGCCCGCAATGCTGAAACCACCTGGTCGCCGATATTCACCTCGATCGGAACGAGGTCGCTTTTATATCCTTCGTCCACATTGGCGACGGCCACCTTCAAATTCCCCGTGTTGTCGAAAACGCTCCAACACGCGATCATGTTGTACCAGGAGAACAGAGACGGGATCAGAACCAGGCCGAGCACGATGATGACCGTGACCACATTACGACCGATACGCTTCACATCGCCCGTGAAAAGACGCCATATATTCCTCATCGCCTGCCTCCTTTCTCCGATGCGGGCAAAGCCCATCCGGCCTCCTGCGCGTGGGCAGCCTCGGCGCGGCACGTTTCCCCGACGCTGTTGCGCTGGGAATACAGCGTGCGAACCTCTTCGTCGCTCATGGATTCAAGCGAAGCTTGGCGCCTGATATTATCCCTGATGAACTCGACGATGATCAGGGCGGCGATTATCACGACAAGCCAAATGAGCCATCCCGTCAGCATGACAACCTTCTCCGTCTCCGTCAGGGCAAAAATGACGGTCACCACCACGGGCACCAAAACGCCAACGACAATAGCCCCTATTTTGAACTTCGGATACATACGCATGAATCGCGCCGCTCGAGCCGCTATCAGAGAACGGTATTCCGCCCTATCGGCAAGCACGCGAAGAAGCTCCGCCATCTTGAAGCGACGCTCGGGCAACTGCACGGGCTCGCCGTTGACGATGTCGCTCTCTTCGATCTGGCGCGCGAACAGGTGATTGAGGTTAGTAAGGTACGGACGCGCCAACGCGCCGATCGCCAGAAACGCCACGAGGAACAGCAGCAGGATTCCCACATCGTGCATCCAGGCGCCATCGTAGAATCCGCTGATCGTCTCGCGCATGGCGCCAATGCCGTACGTGAACGGGAAGAGCGGATAGACCGCTTGGAAGAAGCTCGGGGTCATCTCGATCGGATACAGGCCCGTAGCCCCGGGTATCTGCACGAACACGAGGATGACGCACAGGGCTTTGCCCACATGCTGAAGCGTGGTAGACAGCGTGTACTGGATGCTCAAGTACGCAAGCGAGCAGAGAACGGCCGTCAGGAAGAACGCCGGCGCATTCGTCGTCTGCACCCCTATGAACAAGCATCCCGCGCAGCACACGATCGCCTGCAAAGACACCATGATGGCAAGAAGGAGCCAGCGGCCAAAGAACCGCTGCGTGATGCTGAGATTTCTAACGGATTCGTCGTCGACCTCGATGCGCATAATGACCATCAGCATGAACACGCCGATCCACAGCGTGAGATTGATGAACAAGGGCGCCATAGCCGAACCATAGGCATTCAGCGGATAAAGCTCCTCGGTCTCAACCTGCGTGGGAGAAAGCATGAAGTCGGCTATTTTCTCGGAGTCGATGCCGTCTTCGCCCACAAGATCGCCGAGCGCGCCGGAGGTCCCAAGCGCGGCAAGGTCGGTCTTCATGGTATCGAGGTCGCCTTGGAGCCCCGAAAGCAACTCGTCGGTTTGGCGCAACGCATCGGCCGAAAGCCCGAGCGTCGTCTTCAAATCGTCGAGCACCGCGCTCGTCTGGTCGATGAGCAGAACTTGATTGGACACCGTCGTGCTCAAGCCGTTCGCAGCCGTACCCATATCGCCCAGCCCGGAGCTTATGGCGGGAATCGTGGTCGCCGAAAGCGTGGAACGATACCCGTCAACGGCTCCAAGCGTCTGTTGAACAGCCGCATCCACCGACCCGGAGGCATTGGAAACCGACGTGGCCAAAGCCGACGTGTCGGAGGAGAGCGTAGCGAGGCCGTCCAGGGTCTGCTGCGACTGCGCATTCTTTGTCTCGAGGTCGGATATGACATTGCCGATGGCCTGCTTGCCCTCTCCGTCGGGAAGGCTTTGCTGGAGCGTTCGCAAGACCGCTATGATCTGGGCGTTTTCCTGCACGACCGCTTGGCCTCGTTCAAGAGCGGCATCAACACTGCCCGCAGCTGCCACGATGCCGTTCGCAGTCTGCCCTATTGTCGAGTTCGTCTGCGACGATGTCTGGGAAAGAAGCGACGACCCGTGGTCGAGCACCGTGCCCATGCTCGTCGAGAACGTGACGAGCCCGGTGTTCACCTCTCCCGTAATGACCGACGCCTGGCCAAGACCGTCCGAAAGAAGCACCGCGGCATTCTTCGCGTCGGAAAGCGACTGCTTCGCAAGGTCGACCTTTCCGATGGCCTCATCTGCCGACGTGGCCAAATTCGAAAGGGCCTCGCGCGCGTCGGCCACGCCGGCGCTTCCCTGCTCAAGCTTGGAGACCACGCTGCTCTTCGCCGTCTCGATGTCGCCCTTCGATTCGGCCAGCTTCTCGTCGATCGTCGAGGCGACCGTGGCGCTTACCGTGGACACGAAGGCATCGTTGACTGTCGTATCCAGCGTCGTCGCTCCCGTATCGGTTATCTTGGGCGCAACGGGACCGAGCTTCTCGTTGACGTAGTATTCGATCTGGGGACGCTGGAAATCGCCCGAAAGAATAGTTGTCATATCGGCGCTGAAATCTTCAGGGATGACAATGGCGGCATAGGCCTCTCCCGACTCGACCTCCCGCATGGCCTCTTCGCGATCGACAAAATACCATCCCAGCTGGTCGTTGCTCTCCAGCTCGCCTATGATCTGCGCGCCAAGATCGAGGTGCCCGAGCGTTTCGTCTTCGACGCTTTTGTCCTCGTTCACCACGCATACGCGCATATTGCCCGTATTCTCGTACGGGTTCCAAAACCCTATGACGTTAAACCAGGTGTAAATCGAAGGAAGAACAATAAGGAATACCACGACAAGCCACGCCGGCGGCACCTTCGCGATGCGTTTCACATCGCGCCAGAACACGCGCAAAACGTTTCCCACTCGCATCTCCTTTGCAAAGATAATCAACATTTGTACAGCAAAGCGATTCTATATCATTTGAAAAGGAGAAAAGCCCGCAGAGGAACTGTTACACAATCGTCATTCCCGTTTCGCATCCATGCGACATGAAATGTCTCGCTCCGACCTCGCACGAGCGAAGCTCTGCTGTCGGCGACGCATATCGGCAGGGACTTCGACAACAGCTCGGATGCCATGCAGCAAGGCTTCCGGCGCCGAGGCGTCACGCCGTCGAAGCGGCCGGCGTCGGCTTAAACGCCAACGTTATCTCAAGCATGTCGCCCTCGATGCGCGCTGATGCCGAGCCTCCCATGCGCAAGCAAAGTTGCGCAACGATTGCCAGACCGAGCCCCGACCCGCCGCCGCCGCGCGCCGCGTCCGCCCGGTAAAACCGGTCGAAAAGCCGCACGGGATCGATCGAAGACGAATCGGACACGCTGTTCTTCACCACGAAAACACCCTTCCGCTGCGAGATACTCGGCGTATCCGTGCCATAGCGAACGGCATTTGTCAGCACGTTGGAAAACACGCGCGCCAACGCTTCGGCGTTCGCCTCGATAAGCACTTCTTCGTCTTCGATACACAACTCGGGCGTCCACTCCCGCTCGAGAAACTGCGGATACATGCCCGCTAAAACATCGGCCAGAACGTCGCACGCCCGCACGCTCGAAAGAGCAAGCGGCGCACTTTCGTCAAGCGCCTTCGAATAGTCGAAGAGCGTATCGGTAAGTTTCCTCATGGCCGCCAGGCGCGATGCGGCTTCAGACAGGCATCGACGCCGCTCCGTTTCGCCTTCTGCACGGTCGTGCAGCTGCAAATATCCCTGCGCTCCCGCAAGCGGCGTGCGAATATCGTGGGAAAGCGAGGCAAGGTCCTGACGAAACGCCGCACGATGAGCCTCCTGAACAATTCGTGCATCGCGTTGCGCGTCCAGTTCTTCGTTTATCGCCCGCGCAATGCCGGCAATGCCCCTTGTGGAGAAATCCACCGAAACGCGTTCGTTGCTTCCGCGTTCCCGCTTTTCCAGGAAACACGCCATGGCGCGCAGCTCGCGCTCGTAGCTCACAGCAACGAAGGCAAGCACGAACGATGCCAGCACGGCGGCAAGCGCAACACCCCAAGCAATCACAAAGTTCCTTCCTCCCAACAGCTCCATCGACACACGCCCGATTAAAGCTCTACTTCACGAAAGATGACGCGAACGGCCTCTTCCCGCCGCTCGCGCCTTCCACGCACGTACTACAGCTATCAGGCAAAACTCCGCTTTCTCGCCACCACGACGCACAACGCCGTCGCTACCGCGATGGTACCGATCGATTGCACGTAGGAAAGCGGATCGCACACAACGCCCGAGCCCAGCATGCCCAAATCCACCGCAAGATACCCATCAAGACAGTCACGGAGCACCGGCGCAAGGCCCGGTATGTTGGCAAGCAGCAAACGCAGGATATTTTCAACACCGCCCGCGCCGAGCAATATCGCGATCACCATACCGGCCGCTTCGCTCTTGGTAAGAAGAACCGCCAAAACGGTCAGGGCGGAGTAGGCAGACACGCACAGCGTCACCTGCATAACCCACTGGGCAAAATCAGCCAGCGACGGAAGGGCAGGAGCGCATCCGGCCAAGCGGGTTCCAAGCTCTGTGACCACGACGCCCATCAACGTGGCGGCAAACGCGCTCAATACGCACCACGCCACAAGCGACAGCGCCAGCGTCGCGCGGCCCCCTTTTGCCTGGATGAGGTTTTTCACATATCCGCGCTTGAAAAGATCCGACGTGATCGCAGCCACGAAGACCGCATGGGCCATGGCCAAAAACGACCCCGTCACAAAAGACGAACCCCACACCATAAGCGAAGGCACGCCGTCGTAAACCCCCACGACAATGCCCATCTCCGCAAACCAAGGCACATTGAAGTGCATCCAGATGGCGATGGATTCGACAGAGCAGCACAACACGAAAACGAGCACGAACGCAAGCATCATATTCGATCCGCGAAGGTAGTACGCCAGGGCTTTCATCATGCTAAGCACGACGACCACCCCCTTTCGCAGCGCGCTTGCGCCTGAGCAAAGCCCCGTTCGCCTTCTGTGATTCGGCGCTGCCCTCTTCGCCCATAAGGCCGATGAAAAGCTCTTCTATGTCGCGATGGGAAACCGAGAGCTCGCTGATGACAATGCCCGCGCCCGCAAGCGCCCGCCCCGCCTCCTCGGAGGCAATGCCCTGTGCGCGAATGGCGTCGTCTTCGAGCATGACGAAACGCCCTTCGGGAAGCGCGTCCTGTAGAACGGAAAGCGCGAACTGGGGCGCTGCACAGCGAATCAAAACATGGTCGGCGCACGTCTGCTCCACCTCTTCGGCGGAAAGCTCTTTCACCAAACGGCCCTCGCGCACCACGCCGTAGCGCGTCACCATGCGTTCAAGCTGGTCGAGCACGTGCGAGCTGATGAAAACCGTCACACCCCTGTCGCGCGCAAGCGACACGATCAAATCGCGCACCGAACGCACGCCTTGCGGGTCGAGCCCGTTGAAAGGCTCGTCGAGCAAAAGCAGGTCGGGGGAACCTACCAAGGCAAGCGCCAAGCCCAGCCTCTGCTTCATGCCGAGCGAATACGACTTCACGCGCTTGCGGGCCGCATCGGCAAGACCCACCTCCTGAAGCGTCTCCGCCGCTACGCGCTCCGCGTCCACCACGCCGAGAGACATCGCGCGACAAGCGACGTTTTCCAGCCCGGTGAGAGAACGCAACACGCCCGGCTCCTCGATAAGCGCGCCCATGCGTCTGCTTGTGCAGCCCGGTTTTTGATGCTCTCCAAGCAAGGCGATCTCGCCCGACGTAGGCAGCACGAGGCCGGCCAGCATCTTCATGACCGTGGATTTCCCGGCGCCGTTGCGGCCCACGAATCCGTATATCTCCCCGCGCTTCACCGTCAGGTCAAGCGCATCGACTGCATGTTTTTCGCCGAAGGCCTTCGTCAGGCCGACGGTCTCGATCGCGTTCATGCGAGTCTCCTTTCCTCGACATTTCGACGCTTTCGAGAATACCGAGCAGGTTTCGGGAAACCTTCCGTCAAAAATCAAGAAAGATATAAGAAAAGACCGATGCGGCTAATCGCCCTCGGAAAGCTTGAACCCGATGCCCCAGACGGTCTCTATGTATCCCTCCGTACCCGTCCCTTTCAATTTGGTGCGAATATTGGAAACGTGCGTGTTGATGGTCTTTTCGTCCGAGAGCGCCTCCTCGTTGCGCACCATCTCGAACAGTTCGCGCTTCGTGTAGACCTTCTTCGGATGCCGAACGAGCGCGCACACGATGTCGAACTCGGTGCGCGTCAGGTGCACGGAAGCGCCCGCTGCCGTAAACCCGCGCGATTCTTCGTCTATGGACCATCGCCTAAACGACATCGAACGGCCGGTTGAAACCGGCTGCCGAAACGCCGCAGAACGGCGCAGCAGCGCCTCGATGCGCGCCAGCAATTCGTCCAGGTCGAAGGGCTTGACCACATAGTCATCCGCTCCCATGCGCAAAAGGGCTACGCGGTCAGACGCCTCCCCTTTCGCCGATGCGACGAGGATGGGGGCGTCGCAACGCTCGCGAATGCGGGCGATCAGTTCTTCCCCCGAAAGCCCCGGAAGCATCAAATCGCACAAGACGATGTCGAACGACTCCCCGCTTTCGACAACCATACGCGCCTCGGTGCCAGAGTACGCGCATGTGCACACGTAACCATCCTGGGCAAGCGCCGAGGAAATTACATCGTTGATCGAGGGGTCGTCTTCGACGATGAGAACACGCGCGCCCGCGAACGGGCTGCACGCCGTCTTTGCCGACTTGTCGTTTTCTTCCCTTCCGTTATGCATAGACGCACGCCCTTCCGACGCAAGACGACCGAACGGTCTTCATCGCCATTAATCCAGAATGTCCTCGGTAAACCCGACGCAGTAGTTGGCGAACACGACCTCGCCCGCATCCTGCGTAGCGTCAAGGTCGACATCGGCCGCAATGCCGAAATCGCTATCGCCGTCCGCATCGTGGAAGATCTGGCGTACGTGCCAAACGTGGTTCGCGCGCTCGTCGGCCTCGTCGATGACAAGATACGCACTCGAACGCGCGTCGGCATCCAGAAGAACCTCCTCGTGCGCCTCGTAGAACGCGTCGAGCGCTTCTTGCCATTTGCGGGCGCCGAAGCCCCACTCCATATCCATGTCCGCCAGCTCTTCCACCTTGTCTGCAGCCGCAAGGCGCACACGACGAAACAGTGCGTTACGCACGAGCACCGTAAGGCCGCGGCGGTCGCGCACCACAGCATCCGCCTCGGTCGGCGGCGCAGCATCTTCCACCGTGCCTGCGGCCTCCCATTCGTCAACCAAGCTGGAATCAACCGATCGAACCACCAGGCCAAGCCAGGAAATAATGTCTTTCAGCCTATCGTCGCGCTTATCGAAAGGAACCGTGCGGTCGAGCACACGATACGCGTCGGACAGATAGCGCAAGAACGTGCCCTCGCTGCGCGCGATACCGTAACGGGCCACGTACTCTTTGAAGTCCGAAGCAGTCTCCAGCATGTCGCGCAGCACGGATTTCGGCGCAAGCTGGTAGTCACGCGCCCACGGCACCGCCTCGCAATACTGGGCAAATGCCGCATCGAGCATCTCTTCCAACGGCCTGGGATACGTGACGTCGCCGATGCGATCGAGACGTTCTTCATATTCCACGCCGTCGGCCTTCATCTCGGCCATGGCCTTCTCGCGCGCTTTGCGCTCTTGCGCACGCAGCACCTGACGCGGGTCTTCCAACGTGGCCTCCACCATGGAGATCAAGTCCATGGTGTACGTTTCGCTCTCGGGGTCCAGCAGCTCGAGCGCCGCGAGCAAAAACGGAGAAAGCGGCTGGTCGAGCGCGAAATCGTCCGGCAGATCCATCGTGGCGCGATATTCCACAGACCCGTCTTCGCATTCTATTTTCTCCACCACGTCGGCATCGATAAGCGTCATGAACACTTCGTCGGCCCGTTCGTAGAGCTTCACCTTCTCCTCGGGCGTCTGCGCCGAATCGTCGATGAGCTTGCGCACGCGCGTCCAGGCGTCTCCGCCTTGCGAAACCACGGCGAGTACCATGGAATGCGTGATGCGCATACGAGGCTTCAGCGTTTCTGGCGCCGCGTCGATAAGCTTGACGAAGGTGTCTTCGTTCCAGTTCACGAAGCCCTCAGGCGGCTTTTTCTTCTTGATCTTTCGCTCTTTCTTCGGATCGCCTCCGGCTTTTTGCAGGGCCTTCGCGTTTTCGATCTCGTGCTCTGGCGCTTCGGCTATGACCATACCTTCGGTGTCGAACCCCGAGCGGCCGGCGCGGCCGGCGATCTGATGGAACTCGCGGGCGCGCAAACGGCGCATCTTGAAACCGTCGAATTTCGTAAGGGCCGTCAGTATAACCGTATGGATGGGTACGTTGATGCCCACGCCCAGCGTGTCCGTGCCGCAGATGACGGGAAGCAACCCCTGCTGCGCGAGCTTTTCCATAAGCAGGCGGTAGCGCGGCAGCATGCCCGCATGGTGCACGCCCACGCCGCACCCCAAAAGACGCT
>USEQ01000031.1 GCA_900553655.1 uncultured Slackia sp.
TACACCGCTGGCGAACTCGACGAAGTGTTTGTTCTGTACAACCACTCGAAGAACGCTGCTGAGCAGGTTCTGCGCGAGGAAGTAATCCTACCCGTCGATACGCAAGCTGTCATGACCGCTTCTGCCGAATCGGCGGAAGCCGCAACCGAGTCCATTCCCGCGAGCGTCGAGTTCGAACCCGAGCCGGCCGACGTGCTGGCCCGTCTTCTGCCTGCATACCTGCGCACGTCGATCTATCATGCATTGATCGACTCCGCTGCAGGCGAGCAGTCCGCGCGACGCACTGCCATGCATTCGGCAACCGAGAATGCGAATGAGATGGTGGAGACACTGTCTAGGTTGTATAACCGTGTACGTCAAGGTGCCATCACCACTGAGATCTCCGAGATCGTTGGTGGCGCTGCAGCTTTGGAGGATTAAATGGCTGACGAGAAAATGCTTACCAAAGCGGAGCTTGAGGCCAGCAAAGGCGCTACGGGACGCATTGTGCGTATCGTCGGCCCTGTTGTTGACGTCGAGTTCCCTGCGGATCAGCTGCCGGCGATTTATAACGCGCTGACGGTTGACGCCGTAACCCCCGTCGGCGAAATTCACGTCGTCCTGGAAGTTGAAACCATGCTTCCTGGCAACCTCGTGCGTTCCGTCGCAATGAGCTCTACCGACGGCCTGGTGCGTGGCGCCGAGGTCGTTGACACGGGTCATCCCATCATGATGCCCGTTGGCCCTGAGACCCTGGGCCGCATTTGGAACGTTGTTGGCGAGCCCGTTGACGAGAAGCCCATGCCTGAGGTTTCCGGCTACATGCCCATTCATCGTCCCGCCCCTGAATACGACAGCCTCATCACGAAGACCGAGGTCTTCGAGACCGGCATCAAGGCCATCGACCTTATCGAGCCCTTCATCAAGGGCGGTAAGACCGGCCTGTTCGGCGGCGCAGGCGTTGGCAAGACCGTTATCATCCAGGAGCTCATTAACAACCTCGCTCAGGAGCATGGCGGCACGTCCGTCTTCACCGGCGTAGGCGAGCGTACTCGTGAGGGTACCGACTTGTACCTGGAGATGAGCGAGTCTGGCGTTATCAACAAGACCTGCTTGGTCTACGGCCAGATGAACGAGCCCCCGGGAGCACGTCTTCGCGTCGGCCTTGCGGGCCTGACCGAGGCGGAGTACTTCCGCGATCAGGGCCAGGACGTTCTGCTGTTCGTCGACAATATCTTCCGCTTTACCCAGGCGGGTTCTGAGGTATCCGCACTGCTCGGTCGTATGCCTTCTGCTGTAGGCTACCAGCCTACGCTGGCAACCGAGATGGGCGACCTGCAGGAGCGTATTACGTCTACCACCACCGGTTCCATTACCTCGGTGCAGGCTGTCTACGTTCCCGCCGACGACCTGACCGACCCCGCTCCGGCTACGACGTTTACCCACCTCGATGCGAAGACGGTTCTTTCTCGTTCTATCGCCGAGCTCGGTATTTACCCCGCAGTCGACCCGCTGGAGTCCACCTCCCGCGCACTTGAGCCTGCAATCGTCGGCGAAGAGCACTATCGCGTTGCTACCGGCATCCAGGAGCTTCTGCAGAACTACAAAGACCTGCAGGACATCATTGCAATTCTGGGTATGGACGAGCTTTCCGAGGAGCAGAAGCTTACCGTGTCTCGTGCACGTAAGGCTCAGCAGTTCTTCGGCCAGTGCTTCCATGTTGCAACGCAGTTCACCGGCCTGCCCGGCAAGTATGTCAAGATGGAAGACACGGTTCGTTCCTTCGCTGCCATCCTCGACGGCGAATGCGACGAGATTCCCGAGCAGTGCTTCCGCCTGAAGGGCTCCATCGACGACGTGTATGCCGATTACGAGGCCCTGAAGAAGAACGAGGCATAAGATGGCTAAGTTCACCTGCGACATCGTGACGCCTGAAGCGAAGTGCTACACCGGCGAAGCTCATTTCGTCGTGGTTCCCGGCACCGAAGGCGAGATGGGCTTTCTGAGCGGTCACGTGCCTTTGGTTTCCACGTTGAGCGACGGCGTCGTTCGCGTGCAGGAAAACGAGGGCGGTCCGTTCAAGGAGTTTGCCGTCGAAGGTGGCTACGTGCAGGTTAGCGGCACGAAGGTCATCGTCCTCGCGGACAAAGCCGAACTGCGCTAAGCGTTCCAGGTATTTCACATGCGCTTAAATACCAATTGTATAAGCGCTTTTTAAAGAGCGGTCCTTCGGGACCGCTCTTTTCTTTGTGCGCCGAGTACAGGTTCGATGCGTGAAAGTGCGGATTGCCGGAAGCTATTTCGAGGGGGTCGGCCGGGGCCAAAAGAAGAGGCCTGGATAGAGTAAGAGTGCAAAAGGTGCTAAGGTATCGAATAGAAAGCGCAACATATTGTTGGTATCTGGAAGTTACCGCTAGCTCACATGAAGGAATTGTCGAGGCTCTGTAAAGAGTCGCATTGCCATAAAGACAGAACGCAATGATATGTTTCTATGAGACTTTCGAGCATGTGTATGCGTTATTATTTGGAGGCTGTCTCTGTGAAACCTACCAACTCGGTTCTCGCGGCCGGCGTGTCGCTTTCCCTTGTTCTCGGCTCCGTGCCGGCTGTCGCTTTCGCCGACGAACCCAAGGACACTGCCGTAGAGCAGGATGCGTCTCAGCCTGAAACGAACGAGGCTTCTGCAGAGAGCTTGGCGGGGGATGCTTTGCTTTCCGATGGAGCGAGCCAGCCTGACGGTCTTCCCGAAAGCTCCTATGACAAGGCCGACTTCTATCAGGGATCGTACGAATCCGCCGTGGTGTCCACGTTCGCTTTGCGCTCCGTGGGCTTGCACCCGCGTGAGATTTCCAAGGACATGCTGTATTTTGGTGCGTTCGAGGGAGGAACGTACGACCGCACCTTCAGTTATGGCGACGGCTATCATGCCATGGGGTACTATCAGTTCGATCACCGCTACGGTCTGAAGAATTTCCTTCTTGCCTGCTATGAATACAATCCCGGTAAATATGCGATGTTCGCTCAGTTCGCAAATATCTCAGACGCCCAGTTCAAGGCAGAGAACGCCATTCGAAATAACGGCGCATTCACCGCTTTGGGTACAAGCCTGACCAATGCATGGAAAGCGGCTTATGCAGCCGATAGCTACGAGTTCTCCCGCCTTCAGGACGACTGGGCGTATACGTCATACTATCTTCCTGCGGAGCGCTATCTCGCAAGCCGGGGGATAGACATCTCCGATCGAAGCGATGCCGTGAAAGGTCTGTGCTGGGGTCTCTCGAATCTTTTCGGTCAAAGCGGATGGCGTAAGTTCGTCGGCGGTGTTTCCGACGGCTACGATTGGAACGGAACCTACCATTATCTCAGCGAGGGCTACCAGTGGCCCGGATGCGGGCTTTCCGATGACATGACGGACAGGGAATTCGTTACCACGCTGTGCAACTACGTCGTCGATAACGTCGCGGTCTTTTACAAAGGCCAGCCGCAGTATCACGAAGGGTGGCAGAACAGGTATAAAAAAGAGCTGAATCAATGTCTTGCCATCATCGATCGCACGGGCGATACGCATGCCAAGCCTGAATCGAATGACGAAGGCGCCTTGGGCGGGGGCGAATCCAACGAAGAGTCCGGTTCGAACGACGGCTCCTCGCAGGGCGGAAGCTCAAGCGATGACGCTTTGTCGCAGGGCGAGGGCTCGAATGGCAACGACTCATCTCAGAATGACAACTCGAATGACGATCCTTCCGGCAACGATGATGCGGATGCGCTTCCTAACGGCAATGGCTCTCATGAGGAGCCGGGTGCAGGCGGCCCCTCCGATGGAAATACTTCCGACGGTGAGTCAGACGCTGGCAGCAACGATTCCGACCTTGGCGACAATGGGTCTGGGGCCGATATCGAATCCGGCACGGGAGGCGAGTCCGATACCGGCGGCCATGAATCCAACGAAGGAAACGATTCTGCGGAAAACGGCTTCGGTGCCAATAACGAGAATGCGGGCGGCTCGAACAGCGATGGATCCGACGACAAGGGGGCGAGCGACGAAGAGACCGGCGGCTCTCAGTCGGCCGATGGCCAAAACAATGCGGACGTCAATGCCAACGGCGGATTGGACGATTCTCAGGTCGATTCAGGGAAAGGCATGGAGGCGGCTGACGGCAACGAGAATTCCGAGTCCGCACTTTCGGGTTCCCGCCAAGTCAACGCCGAATCCGACGCCTCCTCGTCTGAAAGCGAAAAACCGAAAAAGATTTCGGAGATGGTCAAAACCAGCGATGGCCTGGGCACGATAATCGCAGGCTTCGCTGCTGCTACGGCTGCATTGGTTGCCATGGGTGTTGTGGCTCTTCGTATGAGGGTTCGTCGTCAATAGGCGAAATGGACATCGCAACCTTGCATATGGGGTTCGATACCAAGAAAGAAATTTGCCGTGTCCTTACGCCAGGCTGACGCATCTGATCGCCGACGGTCTTGGGATGGTCATCGTGTCTGGGTGGGACGACGGCGCAAGCAACGCGTTCGATTCCTTGGAAGGAGTCGGACGCGTTTTTTACGTCGGGGTTTATACTGTTGAAGATTGCAAGGGGGAGACGTAAGGCTGCTTCGAGAACTGTCCGTCTCACGCTATCTCGCTCAAACTGACATCCGAGAAAACGCAGGGTCATGACATTTCCTCATAAAACGAAACGAGTCGCCTAAGGAGTGGGCGACTCGTTTCTTAAGGGGTATGGCGACCGCCGCTATGGGCAGTGGGTTTGCATTCGAGACAAAGTCTCAAAGCTTATGCGGTACAGCTTGTGCGAACCGAGGTGTTGTTCGGGCTTATGCTCCGACCATGACCTGGACGACCAAGAGCGCTCCGCCGAAGACGAACAGGAAGCCGACCATCGGAAGAACAAACTTCAACCAATGCGTGTACTTCATGTCCAGCATCGTCAACGTTGCCATGACCAGGCCCGTCGGTGCAAGATAGAGCATTGCATACTGGCCCCAGTTGTAAGCGGAAACGATGATGGAGCGGTCGATTCCGACGGTGTCGGCCAGAGGTGCGAGAATGGGCATTGCAAGAACGGCCAGGCCCGAAGAGGACGGTACGATGAAGCCGAGCAGGAAGAAGATGACCATCATCATGATGATGAAGATGCCGCCTTCCATGCCCTGGACCGCGTTGGAGGCCCAATAGAGCAACGTGTCGGAGATGAAGCCTTCCTCCATGATCAGGTTGACGCCGCGCGCCAGGCCGATGATCAAGGACACGCCGACGAGGCTCGATGCGCCGTTGATGAAGGCGTCCACGACGGTTTTCTCGTCAAGGCCGGTCAGGAAGATGCAGATGATGGCAATGAACAGGAAGGATGCAGCCATCTGCGGGAACCACCAGTGCAGGTTCACAACGCCGTAGATCATGACGATGAAGGCGGAGACGAACAGCACGAGAATAAGCTTACGACGCCAGTCGAAAGAGGGGATGGTGGAAGAGCTGGAGTCATGCACGCTGAAGAGCTTGGCGAAATGCTCGCGATCTTCGTAGGTGTAAGACGCCTCGGGGTTCTTCTTGATCTTCTTGCAGTACCAGTACAGATAGGAGACGACTACGATTGCGCCCACGACGCAGCCGACGACGCGCCACTCGATGCCTTCGGTCCAGGCAACGCCTGCGGCGTTAGAGGCGATAACGACGGAGAACGGGTTGATCGTGGAGAACGTGGTGCCCATGGAGCCGGCGAGGAAGATGGCGCCGACGCAGACGATGGAGTCGTATCCCAAGGCGAGGAAGATGGGTACGAGAATCGGATAGAACGCGACCGCCTCTTCCTCAAGACCGCAGGTCGTGCCGCCCAAAACCATCAGGACGCTGACGAGGAATACCAAGAGGAACTCGCGGCCCTTGGTCTTTTTCGTCAGGGCGACAAGGCCCGATTCGAATGCGCCTGATGCATTGACGACGCCGATCAATCCGCCCAAGACAAGGATGAAGACCATGATATCGACGCCGTTGATGGTGCCGTTGACCATGGCGGACGTGACATCGAAGATGCCTTTGGGCTGCTGGGGGAGTTCTTCGTAGGTGCCGGGAACAGAGATCGCCTTGGTGATGGATCCGTCGAGGAACTTGCTGACGTCAACCTTCATGTCGGCAAGTTCAGGGTCGGCGCGGAATGCCTCTTCGGTTGCCGGTATGGTGCGTACTTCGCCGCTGGGCTCGGTGATTTGGAACTCCGAGGATTCAGGCAGGTACGCCAGCTTCGAATAGGCGCCTGCGGGGATGAACCATGTGGCGATGACCGCCAAAATGGTGATTACGAACAGAATGGTAAACGCGGTGGGTACGCTGAATTTCTTTTTCTTCTTCGGCGGTGCCTCGACCGTCGCGGTCGCTGTTGCGGCCGTCGCTTCTGCTGACATGGGTCCCTCCTTGTGGTGTTTGTGCCGCCGTGCTTGCTCGGGCGGCTTCCTCTCTTCTCTATCAGTAAGCCGTTCCTTCCATCGGCTTATGTAGACGTGTTTTTCCTGCGCGAGGTGTATTTCGTGCGCGCATGCTACGGGTTTGATGAAGGTTTAGGAGTTCGTGTTTGCCGGCTTGGTGCGGCGTTACGTTTCTGTAAAGAATGTATGTCCTAGGCGTACATAAAGCGATATTTAACATGGTATGGGGACGGGTCTAATTTGGGTGTAGAATGATAAACGTACGTTTTCACGTGCGATTTTGTTCCGGTGTCGTGTGCCGCACCGGTTATGCCGGGGTATTTCGACAAACGGGGATCCATCCATGACCACAATCGTCTTGTTCTATTACACGCTGCTTATTCTTCTGGTCAGCATTACTGCGGCCGCGTTCTGTCTGTCCGGATACCTGATATCGCATCGTCGGTTGTTCGCATACGCGTGCGTCGGTTTCGTTGCCTATTTCCTCGATGTGGCGTTGGTTTTCCAGGATGATTTTTTATTACGCGGCGCAGCGTCGGTCGCTCCCGATTCGGTCTACTTCGTCGGCTCCCAGCTGCCGTCCATCGTTACGGGCCTCGGAATCCTGATGGCATTCTGGCTTTGCATATGCGATTTTTTCGAAGTGAAAAACAAGCCGCTCATCATCGCCCCCGGCGTCGTGTTCGTTGTGGGCAGTCTTGCCGTGTTCCTCTTGACGAGCAACGGCCCTTTGGGCTTGTTCATTTTCTACGGAATGCGTTCGCTTTTTATGGTGTGGGTTCTGGCTTTCGTGGGTGTTTGCTACATGCAGTCCCCCGACGGCGCCGTGCGCGAACGGCTGTGGCGGCATCGCTGGTTCTATGTCGGAGCATGGGTGCTCGTATTCGCCATCGTGGCGGAAAACGGTGTGCTCATGTTCGTGATCGATCCCGCTCTGGTTTCCACGGGATCGGTGCCGTTTTTCCCCGAGCGCAATTTCGCCGAGAACATTCTTATGATGTGGTTTGCGGGATTCGTGTGCGTGGATTGCTGGAAGCTGTTCTCCCTGCATTTCAAAACGCCGCCTGCGGACAATGGCGACAAGTCGGTCGCGTTCATCGACAGCGGTCTGGCGTCTTATCAAGATCGCTACGGTCTTTCCGCGCGCGAGGTCGAGGTGCTTCGGGAGGTTTTGCTGGGCAAAGATAATCAGCATATCGCCAACGACATGAGTCTGGCGCTTTCCACGGTCAAGGTACACGTGCATAACATCCTGCATAAGACGGGGCAGTCGAACCGTCAGGACCTCATGCGCGATTTCCGCATGAGGTCCTAAGTCTTGTATCGTTTCGAGCATGACCCTGTCATTCATGGGATAGCTCGGGCGTTGTTCGCCCAAGTGTGACGCTTATGCAAGGGTGACGCTTGGGTTTTCTTTCGATACGATGGCATGTGTTGTTACGGTTGCGCCCAGGTTGTGCTGTACAAGCGCGGAAAGCTCTTCGACGGCTGCTTCGAGGTCCTTGTGACGTGCGGGGTCGACGTTTTCTATGATGAGGAATGCGTTTTCGGTGTTGTCGCTTAGCGCGGTGCGCTCTCCGTCACGCCAGTTCCAGCAACGGCAGACCGCGCCTTCGTCGTCGAGATAGCATACTTCTCCAGGCAGGGTGGGGTCTTTTTCCCATGAGCCCAAAGGCTGGAAGTCGTCTCCGCCTTCGGTGACGCAAAGCCTCAGGTCTCCCACGAAGGTGTCGAGGTCTTCGCCGCCAACAGGAAGGGCGTGCTTGAGCGAGACGATGTTGTAGATATCTACAAGCGGGTTGATGCTTTTCACGGGGTTGTTCTTAAGAACGCGTTTGAGAAGGTTTTCAATAGAGCTTCGTGCGCCCTTTTTCGTTTTGAAAAGTCGGTACGCATCGCGCCATACGCGGATGACGTTGTTTTCTGCGATGTTGCTGTTGGGCAGGTGCAACTGAGCCATGCCGTTGGCGGCCACGAGTAGGCGAGATAAGGCGTCAAGCTGCGGAGAGGGAATTTCGTCGGCGCTTTTCAGCCCTCTTACGGCAAGGATGCCAATGGTGGCATCGGGAAAGAGTTCCCAAAATGAATCTTCTACAATAAACTGCATCGTTTTCCTTTCGCGTGCGATTGGCTGCGATTACGCTACAATCACGCGGATATGAAAGCAAGGGGGTTGCGGATGAACGCATTGCAGTACGAAAAGATTTCCGCGCCGTTTCGCGCTCACCCTTTGCTTGCGCATGCGCTGTTGGCGGCAAATAAGGCGCTCACCGCCGCGTTTTATCTGCTCTATCCCGTTTTGCTGGCGGCGCTTCTTCTCACGCGTAGCGAGCTGTTTGTTGCCTGCCTCTGCATTCCCGCTGTAGGTTTCGTTTGCTTGAGTGCGTTTCGCGCGCGGTTCAACGCGCCGCGTCCGTACGAGCTGCTTTCCATCGATCCCTTGATCAAGAAGGAAACGTCGGGCCGGTCGTTTCCGAGCCGCCATGTGTTCTCGGCGACGGTTATTGCCATGTGCTGGCTTGCCTGGTGCCCCTTGGCTGGGTGCGTGCTGCTCGTGGCCGATGCATTCATAGCCGCCGTGCGCGTGATAGGCGGCGTTCATTTCCCCAAAGACGTCGTGGCGGGTGCTGCCGTAGGGATTG
>USEQ01000032.1 GCA_900553655.1 uncultured Slackia sp.
GCCTCCCTTGAAACCATCCGGGCCACCGCCCATGAACTGATTACCACCATTGACGGCCACCTTGCCCAGCTTCAGCAACAGCGGCAGACCCAGCAGGAGCAGCCGCAGGCCGCACCGCTGGAATGGGCCGCCGAGCAGCCAGACCCGGACAGCGTATTTTCCAAGCTGTCCCCGGAGCAACAGCAGGAAATGACCGACAGCGTAAAAGCTATGCTGCAAACCTTGATTGAAGCGGATTTGAAATCCACCGGCGAAGTGTCGCAGGGAACCAAGGAGGCGGCACAGGCGCAGGGCTTTACCATTGCCGGGGATGGAACGCTGGAACAGGCAGAAGCCCCGCAGGAGGCCGCCTACCGTCTGGAAAGTGGCGATTATCTGTATATCCAGACATCGGAAACCGGCTATGATTACACACTGTACGGCCCCGACTACAAGGAACTGGACGGAGGTCAGCTTGACAATCCCGACCTGTCCCTTGTGGAAGCCGGAAAAGAAATCCTTGCCATCCATGAGCTACCGGCTGGGGCAATGGAACCCCTGACCGGCGACAGGCTGGACGGTTTTCTGGAAGCAACCGAACAGGCCAACGCCATTCCCCAGCCGCAGGCATGGAACGGGATCGACGGCCTTTTGAATGGGAAACCGTTCATGCCGGAGGCGTCCCCGGCTGACCGGGCCGCCGCCCTGATCGAGCTGGCAGAGAAAAACGCCCCGCGTCTGCGCGATACCATGCCCGTGGTGGTTCTCGCCGCTCTAGCAGCAGCGGGGCGCATTCTGTTCGCTCCGTTTCCGAGCTTTAAGCCGGTGTCGGCCATCGCCATCATAGCGGGCGCTGCCTTCGGCAGGCGCAGCGGCTTTATGGTGGGAGCGCTTGCGGCGTTGGTCTCGAATTTCTTCTTCGGGCAGGGGCCATGGACTCCCTGGCAGATGTACGGATGGGGGCTTATCGGGTATCTGGGAGGCATTTTGGCTTCGCTCGGGGCTTTCGACGGCGTGCGCCAGGTGTTCGCTCGCATTCGGGTAGAGGAAGGCGAAAGAGACGATGCTGCGTCTGCTTCGCGCTGCGAGTCTGGTGCGTCCACTTCGAGCCCCGAACCCGCCGCGCCCGCTTCATGTTGCGAGTCCGCTCCGCTCGCCCCGCGCCGCCGTGAGTTCGCGAAAGCTATCTTGGGGCTGGTGCCTTTGGTTGCCTGGGGGTTCGTCTCGGGATATCTTTACGGCTTCGTTCTCAATATCTGGAGCATCGTGGGCTTTTACCATCCGCAATCTATCGGACAGGCGCTTGTCGTATATGCCGCCGCGCTTCCCTTCGACACCATGCACGCCATATCCACGGCGGTGTTTCTGGTGGTCTTGTACGGTCCGTGGATGCGCAAGCTCGCGCGCATCAGGAAGAAGTATGCGCTGCTGGGCGGATGATTATGCGTGCTGCGAGGCAAGGACACGCCGCCCTTCGAAAGGCGTGTTTGCAAGAAGGCGATTGCGCAGCTGCCGAAGGGGACGTGCGACGAAAAACGGGGCTCGGCGCAACTGAACTGCGCGCCGAGCCCCGCTTGCTATTTCGAAAAGGGCGTGTTACAGGCTGGCAAGCGCCTGCTCGACGTCAGCGATCAGGTCCTCGGTGGACTCGATGCCGCAGGACAGGCGCACCATGTCGGGTGCGATGCCGCAGGCCTCGAGCTCGGCGTCGTTCATCTGGCGGTGCGTGGCGTTGGCCGGATGCAGGCAGCAGGTGCGGGCGTCGGCCACGTGCGTGGCGATCTGGGCGATCTTGAGGCTCTTCATGAACTGCTCGGCAGCCGCGCGGCCGCCGGTGAAGCCGAAGCTCACCACGCCGCAGGAGCCGTTCGGCAGGTACTTCTGGGCGAGGTCGTAGCACGTGTCGCCGGGAAGGCCCGGGTAGCGCACGAAGCGCACGGCGGGATGGTTCGACAGGAATTCCGCCATGGCCTGGCCGTTCTTGCAGTGCTGCGGCACGCGTACATGCAGGCTCTCCAGGCCCAGGTTGAGCAGAAACGCGTTCTGCGGGCTCTGAATGCATCCGAAGTCACGCATGAGCTGGGCGGTTGCCTTGGTGATGAAAGCGCCGCCTTGGCCGAATTTCTCGGCGTAGGTCACGCCGTGGTAGGTCTCGTCGGGGGTGGTGAGGCCCGGGAACTTGCCGGCATGGGCCATCCAGTCGAAGTTGCCCGAATCGACGATGGCGCCGCCCACTGCAGCGCCATGTCCGTCCATGTACTTGGTGGTGGAGTGGGTCACGATGTCGGCGCCCCACTCGAAGGGACGGCAGTTGATCGGCGTGGGGAAGGTGTTGTCCACGATCAGCGGCACGCCGTGGGCGTGAGCCGCAGCGGCAAAGCGTTCGATATCGAGGACCGCGAGCGCAGGGTTGGCGATGGTTTCGCCGAACATGCACTTGGTGTTGGGGCGGAACGCCGCTTCGAGTTCTTCGTCGCTCGCGTCAGGCGCCACGAAGGTGCACTCCAGGCCCATGCGGCGCATGGTGTGGGCGAGCAGGTTGTAGGTGCCGCCGTAAATGGCGGAGCTTGCCACCACGTGGTCTCCTGCGCCGGCGATGTTGAAGACGGCGAAGAAGTTCGCCGCCTGGCCGGAGCTCGTCAACATGGCGGCGGTACCGCCTTCCAGCTCGGCGATCTTTGCGGCCACGTAGTCGTTCGTGGGGTTTTGCAGGCGGGTGTAGAAGTAGCCCGCTTCTTCCAGGTCGAAGAGCTTGCCCATGTGTTCGGAAGTATCGTACTTCCAGGTGGTCGATTGGTAGATAGGAATTTGGCGGGGTTCGGCGTCGCCAGGGCGATAGCCGCCCTGCACGCACGTGGTGCCAATCTGTTCGGTCATGTGGTCTCCTTCGCGCTTACAACTTGTTGTGCGGCATTATGCCGTCGCATGGGCGGCTTGAAATGACTGGGCTATTATACGGGCCTAAAACTGCCGCGATCGTCCGCATGAATGATTTAACGAAATTGTCGCACTCCCTGACTGCTTTGGATATTGGCGATGCATGCGTAATGAGTGCATCTTCCTAGCGTGTATTGACAACGGAGTCCTGGATGGCAGGCGGAATTTCGTAAATGCTCAAGAGATTGTGGGCGCGATATCAATAAGCAAGCAGGGCTTTTGTCTGCGACGCTGAAGGTGGCGAAGCAATGTGCGGGAGCGTTGCTGGTTTGTTTGCAATGCGGGGCTTGCTCTTGATTGGTAGAACTCCTGGCAGCAGAAATCCGTGCGACCGCAGCGGACGTATCTCTGCTGCGGTCGCTGCGGAAGGAGGGGTTTCAAATGGCTTCGGGCTCTCTAGCCGAGGCAAAGCACGGTTGCCTCGAGCCAAGGATGACTAATTATGATTGGGCAAGCATGTAGCGAACTGCCTGCAGGCCCTTTCCTTGGCTTCCTACGCCACGGGTTCCGCATACCACTTCGCCAGCAGCATATAGGCCAGAGATCGGCTCGCCTTGTTCGTTGAGCACTTGGCCATTTTCGTTTGCGGCAAGTCCGTCGAGCGTGATATGCATCGACCATGTGATTGGGAACACGTAGAAGGGAGGGGTCTTGATATAGCAGGTTTCGTCGAAGCTCGTCCTACCGAATTCTTCGTCTATGCCGGTCTCTACCGATTTATTGAACGCGTCGATCGTTGACAGGAATGTGTCCGTATCGAATCCTGCCCATTCTGCAATTTCTTCAAGCGAATCCGCAGAATAGACGGCGTCAATATCTATAAGGTCTTGCACTTTGGTTCCGGTAAAGGTGTGAATGCCGTTTTCGTCAATCAAGCTATTGTTGGCGTCGCTGACAGACCAAACTTCACCTTCCTGCGCCATGATGGCTTTAGTAAGCGTGAACCGGTCCTGCAGCTCGTCAACGAAACGATTTCCCTCCGAGCTAAATAGAACGGGTAAGGCGGGATTCCACATTTGATCCTCGGGGATGAGCGTGCGGGCGTTTACCGTGGGGAGCACCATTTGGTTGTAGTCGAGGGTGTCGAATCGCGCTCCTACCGCTTCTGCCATCACAATGCCATCGCCTGTGTGCCCGTATGTGTTATCGCACGGGATGTCGTCCAACGATTCCCAATCCCAGAGCTTATCGTGCTTGATGAGAAGTTCCTTGCTTCCGGAGTATCCGCCAGTGCTGATGAGCACGCCTTTGTTTGCTTTCACGGTGTACTGAGTGCCGTCTGCGCACGTGCCCTTTGCGCCGACAACGCGTCCATCTTCCATGAGCAACTCTTCAGCGGGGGTCTCAAGCAGCATCGTGATGGGGAATTCGTTCGCTTGCATTTCGCTGTCGTAGAAATCGAACCATCCTTCACCGCACACACCATCTTTGACGTTGGTAAAGTGAGGGTAAGGGTAGCCCGTTATGCCTGAAAGCGGCTTGAATTCCATTCCCATATCCGTGAGCCACTCTAGGCAGGCAGCTGCATCTTTGGCGTATGAGTGTTGGAAGTCATACGTATTTCCCTCCAGCATTATGAGGTCGAGAGCCAAGAATTCTGGCGAGCTGAATACCTTGGTCGATCCCGTTGCGTAGTAGTCCTCCCACTGCTTGACGACTTCGTCGACGAGGCTCGGATCGGTTCCGGCCTCTCTGTGCTCATTGATGCGATTGTCGAAATAGGTTTTCCATCCGTCGGTCAAATCTGCGCGCAGGTCATCCGGTGCCTGCGTATGCTCCATAACGCCTCCGCTGACCAGACAATTGCCCCCAAAGAAGCATGATTTCTCGAATACGACCGTGTTTGCGCCCATTTGACCGGCAGCAACCGCCGCAGCCATGCCCGCAGCACCTGCTCCAAGAATTGCGATATCGCATTCTATTTCGACGGTGTCTTCTTTTTTGGCCCTGGCTTCACCTGTTCGCAAATCGTTTGAGTTTCCACCGGCCTGATCCACGCAATCCGCAATGGCATCGATCAACCCCATACTCGCAAGGGTTGCTCCCGTCGTAGTGTCGACGTTAAGGGATTGAAGCTCTATGACGTCTTGGGGAATTCTCTCGAACGCCATAGCGGCGATTCTTTCGGTTTCCTTGCTGTCTGTGACCTCGATTGATTCGATTGCCGAATCGCTGAACGTGACGTTGACAACAATGTTGCCTTTTTTACCTTTGCCAGTTCCGCTGTATGTGCCTGCAGAATAGGTTCCTTCTTTATTGCTTCCCGTCGTGGAGGGAGCGCATCCCACGACGGATGTTGCCATTGCCATAGCGGCTCCTGCGGCAGAGAGCTTGATGAAATTACGTCTACCGATAGGCGCGCCTGCGACGTGAGTCGTCTTGTTCATGGCTGAATCGTCATTGCCGTTGATAGCCTTGTATTCCATTTCCCCTCCTGAAGATTTAAGGGTATATTGAGTATGCATCGGCGCCAATCTGGGTTTATTGTATTGTGCGAATGGGGATTGGGGAAATGCCGTTTTCGGCGCTATTGATGCGGCAAATGCATAAATGTGTTGCCGCGAGGAGGGGCATTGATTAGCTTCGACTACATAAACGAGTTCTTGATTCTTGCAGAAACCCTGAATTACTCGAAAGCAGCTCAAGAAGCATTTATCACCCAGCCTGCGCTTAGCAGGCATATTGCATCTCTCGAAGAGTCTATGGGGGTAAAGCTTTTCGAACGAACCACCCGCGAAGTTTCTTTGACGGAGGCGGGAAAATGCGCCTATGAATCTTTCTGTGCCATTCGGAATCAATTCGAGTCGCTTCAGGTGAAGCTGAGTGCTCTTGAGTCGAAAAAGAAACAGCGTCTGACTCTATGCTGCCCGAACTATTGGATGGGCGACTACATCGAGCCAATCATCATGTCTCGGGATTTTATCGAGTTGCCGTATTCGGTGCATTTGGAGGCGCATCAACCGACTGATTCGCTTTCAAGGGTGCAAAAGGGAGCGAGCGACATGTTCTTCGGCCTTGGCTTGCCCACCGATCTCGACGAAAGCATAGAAATGAAGCATTTTATCGATGAACCCGCCTGTGTCCTCATGGCGAGTAGCGACCCACGTTTGAAAAAGGGAAGTGTGAGGTTGGCGGAGCTAGAGGGCGATACCGTCGTGTTGATTGACGAAGGCAATAGGGGCTATGATGCCATGAATCGCTTCATACTGCGTCTTTTTGATGATAGAGGAATTCGGATTGGTGGAGTTGAGTACGCCAATCAGGTGGAGACCCTCGGGGCGACCATACTTGAATGCAGAGGGGTTAGTGTCATGCCCGCCGCGTTGCGACATATGAAGCGCAGCTATCTTTCCTCCGTTCCTCTCGATGATGAATTTCAGTTTCCTCTGTGCTTCTACTACAGAAAAGACACGGGCAATCCGGCCATCCCCGCGCTGCTTGATGTTGCCAATCGCTATCTCGAAAATCTCGAATCTGACAAGCAGGAGATATTCGACTGAAGTTGAGGCTTGAGAGCCTCTGCGCTTAGGAGGCACAAAGGAGATGCTCTCTTAGGGTAGAGCTTTTGCTTCTGGGTATTTTGGACGTCGAATTGATTCACGACTCAGAAGCTTGCCGCGCATCGGGTCTTTGATTTCTTGGGTTCGAGTGTTTTGGATCATATGAATCGCGCTACAATAGCACGCGTCTTTGCATCGTTACACCTGAGGAGCCCATATGCCCATCCGCATCCCCGACGCGCTGCCCGCGACCTCCATCCTCGAGGGCGAGAACATCTTCGTCATGACCGAGCACCGCGCCATGCATCAGGACATCCGTCCGCTGCGCGTGTTGCTGCTCAACCTCATGCCCACCAAGATCGTCACCGAGACGCAGATCATGCGCAAGCTGTCCAACACGCCGCTGCAGATCGAGGTCGAGCTTCTGCGTATTGCAAGCCATCAGTCGAAAAACGTTTCCGCCGACCATCTGGAGACGTTCTATCGCACGTTCGACGAGGTGAAGGACTATCGTTACGACGGCATGATCATCACTGGCGCCCCGGTGGAGACCCTGGACTTCGAGACGGTAGATTATTGGCCCGAGCTGGTGAAAATCATGGACTGGAGCCTGACGAACGTTCACAGCGTGTTCCATGTGTGCTGGGGAGCCCAGGCAGCTCTGTACCATCATTACGGCGTGCCGAAGCACAATCTTGACGAAAAATGCTTCGGCGTTTTCGAAAACCGCCTGATCAAGCCTTCGTCTCCGCTGGTACGCGGCTTCAACGACGTTTCAATGATGCCCCATTCCCGTCATTCCGAAACGCGCTACGAGGATATCGTCGCCAACCAGAAACTCGAGGTCATCTCCTATTCCGACGAATGCGGCGTCTCCGTTGCTAAGAGCATCGATTCCAAGCATTTCTTCGTGTTCGGGCATCCCGAGTACGACCGCGATACGCTCAAGCTCGAATACGATCGCGACGTGGAGCGCGGACTGGATATCAAGGTGCCCGTTCACTATTATCCCGACGACGATCCCACCAAGACCCCGATTGTTTCCTGGCGCGCCGAAGGCCAGCTTATCTACACCAATTGGCTGAACTATTACGTCTACCAGACCACGCCATACGACCTCGAGGCGCTGTAGATCGAGACCTTGCGGTTACGCAAGGCTGCGCGCGCCGTGCCCTGCGGCATCGAGACCTTGCGGTTTCACCGGGCATGATTGCGGGACTCGAAGCCCTGCGCCTTCGACAGGTTGCGCCGTGCGGTCCGGAATCTAACAATGAGAGCTTATTCTGCGGATTCGCGGGCTTTGCCGCGGGTCCGCAGTTTTATATACACGGTCGCCTTTATATACACGGTCGCGCCTTGCTTTGCGTTTCAAAGATGCGGGGGGGGTGTGTTTGGGGCGAGCGGTTTGAAGCCGGGCCGAAGGCTTAAGGTGCTCGCCTTCGGGAAAGCGGCTTGCAGCGCGGGGCGATCGTCCATATCCTCACGAATTGCGGCGCATCTGTCGGAAAATGCACGAAACACTGGTTGTTTTATCGAAAAACGCACGAAACGTATCAAGATGAGAAAATCTAAATGCTTTTCTTAATGAGATAATCAGCACACAACTAAGATATGTAGAGAAACTAGCCCATTCTCTTTATGACAGGATTGTTTCGGGGAATCCGCTGATACGTTTCGTGGGTTTTGCGAGTGTCGGCATCGGTTTTCGTGCAGTTTAACTGCGGCGGGTTGTTTTCTGGTTGGGACGGCATCGCCTGGCGCCTAGTTCGCGTGGCGTCACGGGCGGTGCTGTCCTATGGTGCAGAATGCTCACGCTGGTTATTGCCGATCGGCGCTCGCCGCCGCATCAAAGGCATTGGCAAAGGCCTCCTGCTGCTCATCGGCAGATATCGCTGCCTCGCCGTCGCCTTTCTGTGGACCGTAGGCTCCGAATCCGGCATGGTTGCCACCCTCGATGACGACGGTTTTCGCATTGGCTGGAAGCTTGCTTGCGTTTTCAGCCAGTGATTCGCGGTTCAAAACGAGGTCCTGCGAGCCGTAGACCGAAAGCGCACGCAAGCTCGTTTCCGAAAGGTCGCTTGCGGGGTAGGAGGCAAGAAGCGCTATGCCTTCCAAAGCATCGGCATGGTTCGCTGCGTACTGAGCGGCGGCGACGCCGCCGAGCGAGTGACCCGCAATCCACCATGCATCGGTTTGCGGGTAGTTGTTTATGATGCCTGAGCGGCATCGATGCCGAAAAAAGCCAGGTTGAAAGGCATTTTCGCGATTACGCAGATATATCCTCGCTCGGCGATCTTTTCCGCCAAGGGGACGTAGGCGTGAGGGTCTACTTTTGCGCCGGGATACAGGATCAGTCCCGCTTTGGCCGATGATTCGCCTTCCAAAGAACCAGGCGGCGCGATGGCGTTTGGCGTCTGGCGGCCGCTGGCGA
>USEQ01000033.1 GCA_900553655.1 uncultured Slackia sp.
TTACCCAGGGCAGATTCGTTCATCATCGCGCGCGCTTTAGGGGCGCGCGCTTCGTAAGACAAGGAATCCATATGACAGACCTCTGGCCCAGAATAGAAGGGCTCCTTCGTCAGGCGGGCCGCTCCATCGAGCGCCCTGCTCGCTATTTGAACCACGAATGGGGATGCACGTACAAGCCCGAGGCGTCGTATCGCTTCTGCATGACTTATCCCGACACGTACGAGCTCGGGCAGGCGAACCAGGCGGTACGCATCCTCTGCAATTGCGTAAACGCCGTCGAAGGCATGGCGGCGGAGCGGGCGTTTCTTCCCGCTGCCGATATGTGCGATCTGATGAGGGCCGAGGGCGTCCCCGCATTCTCCCTGGAGAGCTGCGCTCCCGTGGCCGAATTCGACGCCGTAGGAATCACGTTGCCGCACGAGCTTGCTGCGACCAACGTGCTTGAGTTTCTCGACCTTTCCGGCGTGGCGCTGCGCAGCGTCGATCGCGATGAGTCCGACCCCATGGTCTTCGGCGGCGGCCCATGCGCTTTCAACGCGGAGCCGTACGCCCCGTTTTTCGACGCGATCATGCTCGGGGAAGGCGAGGAGTCCCTTCCTGAATTGCTCGAGCTTCACCGTCGCATGAAAAACGAGGGCGCGACGCGCGCCGATATGCTGCACGCCATGGCGAAGCTTCCGGGAGTCTATGTTCCTTCTCTGTACGACGTTCTCGAAGAGGACGAGGCACAGAGGCAGGGAAGCTGGGTCGTTCCTCGTTTTGACGATGTGCCGTCCGTTATCGAGAAGCGCCTCTGGGAGGGCTTTGCCGAATCCGATGCGTACGAGCCCATGATCGTCCCGTTCACCGAGGTCGTCCACGACCGTCTGAATGTCGAGATCCTGCGCGGCTGCACGCGCGGGTGCCGCTTCTGTCAGGCGGGCATGATGTATCGCCCGGTGCGCGAGCGTTCGGCCGACAACATCGTGTCGGCGGTATGCCGCGGCTTGGCCGATACGGGCTATGACGAAGTGAGCCTCACTTCGCTTTCCTCCACCGATCATAGCCAGATCGAGCAGATCTTGCGTCGTCTGAACAGGGCTCTCGAAGGCAAGGGCATATCCATCTCCATTCCAAGCCAGCGACTGGATTCTTTCGGCGTCGACATGGCCGAGCTGGTTGCCGGCGGCAAGCGTGGCGGGCTTACCTTCGCCCCTGAAGCGGGTACGCAGCGTCTGCGCGATGTAATCAACAAGGGCGTCACCGAAGACGACCTGTTCGGCGCGATCGATGCGGCCTTCGCCGCAGGCTGGCGCCGATGCAAGCTCTACTTCATGATTGGTCTTCCCACGGAGACCGATGACGATATCAAGGGCATCGCGAGCCTCGCGCAGCGCGCATACGACCGCGCCAAGAAGGCCGTGCCCGAAAACCAGCGTGGCAATGTGCGCGTCAGCATTTCCTGCGCGCTGTTCGTTCCGAAAGCGCAGACCCCCTTCCAATGGGACGGCCAGATATCGCCCGAGGAGGCGAAGCGTCGCATCGACCTGCTTCGTCGCTCGGTGAAATATCGGGCCGTGGATGTGCATTGGCACGAGCCGGATGTCTCTTTGGTGGAGGCCATGATGAGCCGCGGCGGTCGAGAGGTGGCCGACGTGGTGGAGACGGCATGGCGAGCGGGCGCTCGCTTCGATGCGTGGACCGAGCTGTTCTCCCTCGACGGGTGGAAGGCTGCGTGCGAAGCGTGCGGCGTGAGCATGGAAGAGATCGCCCAGGCCACTTACGATACGGATTATATTCCGCCATGGTCGCATCTCTCGGCGGGTCTGTTCGTGAAATTCCTGCAGCGCGAACGCCGTTTTGCACAGCAGGAGAAGACTACGCCCGACTGCACGTACGATACCTGCTCTGCATGCGGCGTGTGCATGGGCTTGAATACCGCCATCCAGACGCAGGAGGTTCGTCATGGCTGATTTTCGTTTGCGCGTGACCTATGCGATGTCGGGCCGCCTGGTCATGCTTTCGCACCTCGAGGTTGCACGGGCCCTTGAACGTGCGGTTCGTCGCGCCGATCTTCCCTATGCCGTCAGCCAGGGCTTTTCGCCCCATATGAAGCAGGCTTTCGGCGCCGCGCTGCCCGTCGGCGTCGGCGGCACCGAGGAGATATTCGACGTACAGCTTACCGAATACGTCGCACCCGACAAGGCGCTCGAGCGACTGCGTGCTGCAAGCGCTGCCGACCTGATGCCTTACGAGGCGCGCTATATCACCAAAGATGTTCCGGCAGCAAGCGTGGCCTATCCGTTTTCGACCTATCGCGCGGTGCTTGCCTTTGATGACGGTGGCTTTGCCGGCTCTGCAGATTCTTCCAATCCCGCAGAGCTGGATTCATCCGATTCCGTGACGCTTGCTCGGCGCGTCGGCTCTCTTCGCATGCCGGAGACCATTACAGTCGTGCGAAAGAAGAAGGAGAAGGTTCTTGTGCCGTCGGACTTCCTCGTCGGGCAGATGCGGGTTCAAGGAGATGCTCTTGAGTTCACACTCGAGGCGAAAAAGACCGGAAGCCTGCGTCCCGACGTTCTGCTCGAGGCCATGCTCGAAGGCACTGGTCTTCATGCCGCCTCGATCATGCGCATTCGTCAGAGGGAGACGGCAGGGGAATAAGGCGTTTGCTCTTGTTCCGACCGGCGCGCCTTGGCATGCTAGCGCATGCGAAGAGGTTCGCCAAGATCGAGATCGCCCTCCTTTAGCCTGATCAGAGCGTTTTCGGCGCGTTTTTTGAAAAAAGTTGGAAAAAGTATTTGCATATTATCGCTAGAGCGGGTATTATATCCGAGCTGCCTGACGCAAGAGCGAAAGGCAAAGCAACGGGGTGTTAGCTCAGTTGGTTAGAGCGCCGGCCTGTCACGTCGGAGGTCGCGAGTTCGAGTCTCGTACATCCCGCCATCTTGATAAACCGTGCCGTTTCCGGCATTGCATATTGGGGTGTTAGCTCAGTTGGTTAGAGCGCCGGCCTGTCACGTCGGAGGTCGCGAGTTCGAGTCTCGTACATCCCGCCATTACACAGACAAGACCACCGTAAGGTGGTCTTTTTGTTATGCTGCAGGGTCTCCAGCTTGTCATATGCAAAGACCGAGATGGCATCCAGGCCTTCGCGGACTTGCTAGGTATTGCGCGCCATCGGCCGTGGGCGTTCTGTGCGTTTTTGCTGTGCGCTGCATTCTTTCCTCTAAATAATTAAGCATCTTAACTATTATCGACGAACGAATCGGATACGCGAAGCCGCCGATGGAAGAGGTGGTGCGGCGGAGCGTTTCAGTTGGGAGATTGGTGATGAATCGAAATTCCTACGACGAAGTGCGAGTGGAGCTCTACGAGCTTATGGACCGCTTGAAAAAGGAGCGTTATATTCCCGCGGAGACGCTGTGCGGGCTTACGTTTTGCGAGATGCAGGTTCTCAGATGGGTCTACATGGCCAACCAGCGCAACGAGGATGCGAGGCCGTCCGATATGGCGCGTCATTTTCGCATCACGCCCTCTGCTGTGTCCCAGTCTATAAAAAAGCTTGAGTCGCGCGGGTATGTGGCGCGTACGCGCTCCGATGCCGACAGCAGAGTCGTTCGTCTTGCTTTGACAGACGATGGTCTCGATGTCGCCGAACGTATCCAGGAGAAGCACGTCGCCTTCATGAACGACCTGTTCGAATACGTGGGCGTGGACAATATCGAGCAGCTGACGAGGACGCTTCGTCTCATGCTCGAGTTCCTCGAGCAGAACCCATCGTTGAAGCGATGCGACCGCAAAGAAGGAGACTCATGCGCATAATCCGCTATCTCAAAGGGCATATCGGGGCGCTCGTTCTTATTGTCGCGCTTCTTGTCATTCAGGCGTTTGCCGATCTCTCGCTTCCGCGCTATACCTCCGATTTGGTGGACGTGGGCATTCAGCAGGGGGGAGTCGACCGTCCATCCCCGTCCGAATTCACCGCGGATACGTTCGACGCCGTTTGCATGCTTGCTTCGCCCGATGAAGAGAGCGTCATACGTTCTTCGTACGATGAGACGCCGGACGGGTCCTACGCTATCAACGAGAAGGGGCTGAACAGCCGAGACGAACTTGACGGGGCCCTTGCCAAGCCGCTTGCGGAAACGTATTTCGCGCGAAGCGAAGGCGCGCAGCAACGCGGCGGCTCCGCCGGGGGCGAAGACGTATCCGCCGACGAGCGGCGCATCTCGGATGCGCAAGGAGAGGGCTCTTACGATTTCGACGCCCTGCTTGACGCATATAGGGCGAACACCGTTTCCAAGGAGGAAGTCTCGACCCTTGTAGCCCAGGCCGAATCGATTCTTGCGGGCGTCGATGATTCCGTCATCGAGCAGCAGGCCATTGCGGCCGCGAAGGCGGAATATGAAAAGCTCGGCTACGACATGGGGTCTTTGCAGATGTCGTATCTGTTCTCGATCGGGGCGAAGATGCTCGGCGTGGCGGCCGTCATGATGCTCGTCTCCATCGCGGTAGGGTTTCTCGCCTCGCGTACGGCGGCGAGGGTCGCCCGCGGGCTGAGGGAGCGTTTGTTCTCCCGGGTGCTCGCCTTCTCGGACGCGGAGGTCCAGGCATTTTCCGCCGCATCCCTGATTACGCGAGGAACCAACGACATCCAGCAGATACAGATGGTTCTCGTGGTCTTGCTGCGCATGGTGCTCTATGCGCCGATTCTCGCCGCGGGCGGCATGTTCATGGTGTCGAGTACGAACTTCTCCATGAGCTGGATTATCGCCTTGGCCGTGGCCGCCATTTTCGTGGTCATATTCATCCTCATGGCGGTTGCCATGCCGAAGTTCAAGATTATGCAGAAGCTCATCGACCGGGTGAACCTCGTATCGCGCGAGATGCTCAACGGCATTTCCGTCATCCGTGCGTTCGGAAGGCAGTCGTTCGAGGAGAGCCGCTTCGATGAGGCGAACGTCGCCCTGATGAAGACCCAGCTGTTCACGAACAGGGCCATGACGTTCATGATGCCTACGATGATGCTGATTATGAACGCTGTCTCGGTCCTGATCGTATGGGTGGGCGGGTCCTACATCGATAGCGGCGCCATCCAGACGGGCGACATGATCGCGTTCATCACGTATTCCATGGTCATCATCATGTCGTTTTTGATGATGGGGATGGTGTCGGTCATGCTCCCTCGCGCCGATGTGGCCGCCCAGCGTGTGAACGAGGTGCTTGAAACGCCCGTTTCAATTGAAGACCCCGACGAGGCCGTTGAGGCGAAGCCGGCCGGATTCGAAGGTGCGCGAATCGAGTTTCGCGACGTCACGTTCGCTTATGACGAAGACAGCGACCCCGTGCTGAAGAACGTGAACTTCGTGGCGGAGCCGGGGAAGACGACGGCAATCATAGGTTCGACGGGGTCGGGCAAATCCACGGTCATCAAGCTTATCGAGCGCTTCTACGACGTGACGTCGGGCGCCGTCCTTCTAGATGGCGTGGACGTGCGCCGCTTCGCGCAGCGCGATCTTCGCTCGCAGCTCGGCTATGTGCCGCAGAAGGCGCTTCTTTTCTCCGGGACCGTCCGGAGCAACGTCGCCTACGCCGACGAATCCATGGATGCGGAGCGGGTCTCCCTGGCGTGCGATATAGCCCAGGCGAGCGAGTTCGTGGAAAGCCGCCCCGAAGGGTTCGAGGCGGAGATTTCCCAGGGAGGGTCGAACGTGTCGGGCGGCCAGAGGCAACGTCTGTCCATCGCCCGTGCACTCGCCTGCGATGCCCGCGTGCTCCTTTTCGACGACAGCTTCTCGGCACTCGATTACAGGACGGATGCCCGCTTGAGGGAGGGCTTGTCCAAGCATCTTGGGTCCAAGACCGTGATCATCGTGGCTCAGCGCATTGCCACGGTGCTTTCGGCCGACCGCATCGTGGTGCTCGAAGAGGGCCGCATGGTCGGATGCGGCACCCACGAAGAACTCATGGCGTCGTGCGAAACCTATCGCGAGATTGCCTTGTCTCAGCTTTCGGAGGAGGAATTGGAAGGAGGGGATCCTCGATGACCGACAATACTCGGGCGCACCGTATGGGAGGGCCTCACGGCGGGCACGGCCATCATGGCATGATGCCGGGGGAGAAGGCCGCCGACTTCAAAGGCTCCATGCTCAAGCTGATTAAGCTCATGGGCAGCTTCAAGGCGGCCATCGCCGTCGTGTTCGTTTTCGCCATCGGCTCCACCGTCTTCAACATCGTAGGTCCCAAGGTGCTTTCCACGGCAACCACCGAACTGTACGAGGGCATTTCAGCGAAGATCGCCGGCACGGGCGGCATAGACTTCAACGCCGTCGGGACCATCTTGCTCACGACCCTCGCGCTCTATGGCGTGTTGGCGCTGTGTTCTTTCGTGCAAGGCTGGACGATGACGAGCGTTTCCCAGAAAACCTGCTACACGCTTCGTCGTAGCATCGCGGAGAAGATTTCTCGCATGCCTATGGGATATTTCGAGAAGACGAGCACGGGAGACGTCCTCTCGCGAATCACGAACGACGTCGATACGCTCGGGCAGAGCCTCAACCAGGGCATTACGCAGCTCATTACGAGCGCTACGACTATCGTGGGCGTTTTGGCCATGATGCTTTCGATCAATGCGCCCATGACGCTTATCGCCTTGGCGGTTATTCCCGTTTCAGGCGTGCTGGTCAAGGCGGTGGTGGGTCGAAGCCAGAAGTATTTCAGGGCTCAGCAGAGAAACCTCGGAATGATCAACGCCCAGGTGGAGGAGACGTTTTCAGGGCATGCTGTCGTTCGGGCGTTCAATCAGGAGGGTGTTGCCCTCGAGCGCTTCAAGGAAACGAACGACCGCCTGTACGAATCTGCGTGGAAATCTCAGTTTCTCTCGGGGATGATGATGCCCGCGATGAACTTCGTGAGCAATCTGGGATATGTGGCGGTAGCCATCGCCGGAGCTGCCTTCGCCATGCGCGGCGTTATCACCGTGGGCGATATCCAGGCGTTCATTCAGTACGTGAAGAACTTCACCCAGCCCATCACGCAGCTTGCCCAGGTCTCGAACGTGCTGCAACAGATGGCGGCATCGGCCGAGCGCGTCTTCGAATTCCTCGATGCACCCGAAGTGGAAGACGGCAAGACGACGGAGAGCCTTGTCCATGTCGAAGGAAACGTCACGTTCGACCACGTGGGCTTCGGCTACGATGCCGACTCCCGCATCATCCACGATTTTTCCGCCGAAGTGAAAAGCGGTCAGACGGTGGCGCTTGTCGGACCTACCGGCGCCGGCAAGACGACCATGGTCAAGCTTCTCATGCGGTTCTACGATGTCGACGAGGGTGCCATTCGCATCGACGGCCGCGACATTCGCGACTGCGACCGAAAAGAGCTTCGAAGGCAGTTCGGCATGGTCTTGCAGGATGCATGGCTTTTCAGCGGAACCATCAGAGAGAACATTCGCTACGGCAGGCTTGACGCAAGCGATGAGGAAGTCGAGCAGGCAGCGCGCGCGGCCTTTGCCGACCATTTCATTCGCACGCTTCCGGGCGGCTACGACATGGTCGTCAACGAGGACGCGAGCAATGTGAGCCAGGGTCAAAGGCAGTTGATCACTATTGCCCGCGCGATCCTTGCCGATAGAAAGATGCTCATACTCGACGAAGCGACGAGTTCCGTGGACACGCGAACGGAAAAGCGCATCCAGATGGCCATGGATAACCTCATGCGTGGACGGACTGCGTTTGTTATAGCGCACCGCCTGTCCACCATTCGCAATGCGGACTTGATTTTGGTTATGCACGAAGGCGATATTGTGGAACAAGGCACCCACGAAGAGCTTCTCGCTCTTGGCGGCTTCTATGCAGACCTGTATAATTCCCAATTTGCGCGCGATAACGCCGATGCGCAATAACGCCGATTTCGCAAGGGGATAGGGGGCTGGCGGGCCATGTCCGAGCAAGCCAAGCATAAAATTGCGGCTTTTGATTTCGATGGAACCTCGATCAAGGGGAACTCCCCGGTCATTCTCGTCCGTTTCCTGCGCAGCCGGGGCATGCTTCGCAAGCGTGTCATTTCGAAGGTCCTCGCGTGGGCGGCGGCATACAAACTTCGGCTTCCCCAGAGCGAAGCCTGGGTGCGCGGGCTCGTATTCACGGCTTTCGAGGGCCAGCCTCGGGAGAGCGTGGATGCGTTTCTGTCCGATTTCTACGATAGGGAGATCGAGGCGCAGGGTCGCTTTCGCCCCCAGGCCGACGAGGCCATGAACCGTTTGCGCGAAGAGGGCGTGGAGGTGCTGATCGTGTCGGCGACGTTCGGTCCGATCGTCCGTCGTGCCTTGGATTTTCATCCGGTCGACGGCTGCCTGTGCACCGAGATGCGCGTCGATGCCCAAGGAAGGTACACCACGCGCGTCGAAGGGTCGTGTATAGAGGGCGACGAGAAGGTCCGTGCAATCCGTTCGTATGCGGATACCCGTTACGGCAAAGGGAATTGGGAGCTTGTCGAGGCCTATGGCGACCATCATTCCGACTCGGCCATGCTCAAAGCGGCGCATCGCGGCTTCGCGGTGTGTCCCGACAACCCTTTGGCCAGGGAAGCGCGCCGGCGCGGATGGACCGTTCTCGACTGGAGCTGCACCGAAGGAAAATGACGCTATGCCTTGCGAATTCGTCTTTCGTTTTCGTCTGGCGAAGTTTTCCTGTGGAGAAATGACGCGACTGGGCGCCAAATATCCCGTTGCCGTTTGCGCGCGCGGTGGGCTCTGGGTACACTTCAAGTGAAAAATGATACCGTCCGCCAGACATTTGACCGTTGCTCGGC
>USEQ01000034.1 GCA_900553655.1 uncultured Slackia sp.
GAGACCGTGGTGCTTCCCGATACCGTGCGCACCATCGAGCGCGATAATGCATGCAAGGGAACGAAACGGCTCGTGCTTCCCGAAGGGCTTGAAAGCATTGGCGCGCACAGTTTCTGCTCCCGCGCGTTCGACGGCGCTGTGGTCATTCCGAAAAGCGTGCGTTTTGTGGGAGAGGGCTGCTTCGAATATGCAGTCTGCAGGCTCGCGCATACGGGTTCGACGGTTCATGTTTCCGCAGACCAGCTCCTGAGTTGCTTTTGCGAATCGGGCGAGGACGGCGTGCCGTTCGATTACGCCCGATATGACGAGCTGCTGCTTTCGGGCAAAAATCTACCCGATCGCCTCGGGGCGCTCATCTCGCGCGTTGCCGATCCTCATCGCGCACCCGACGAAGTTCGTTTTGCTTTGGTCGAGCGCCTGCGCGAGCGAGGGTCGGATGCTCGCAAACGCGTTGCGCAAAATGGCGATCGTGACGAGGTGGCGGCGCTTCTCGAGGCCGGCTTCATCGATGACGCAACCTTCGACGAGCAGATCGAGCTTCTCCGGTCGTGCAATCGCGCCGATTGCGTGTTGTTCTTGATGGAGGAGCATCGCCGCAGCAATGCGGGGGTTTCGCAGCCTTCTTCGTCTTCTCGTGCTCGCTTCGCCCTCTAGCTGACCGCAATACTGTTTCAATTATTGAACTGAGCCGGCTCTTCGGAGCCGGCTTTTTTTTCGGCAGAAATTGCCCTTTTCGTCTTTTGCAAAAAAGCCCATTGGATGGAAGAAATGGATTGCTGCGTTTCGTTGACGAATCGTAAATATCATACAAATGCATAATGAACAGGTGATTTGCATGAAAATGCGCAAGAATAGGGAGAAATAAGAGGAAAATGATTCGTTGCAAGGAGCTAATTTAGGAAATTTGGGAGTATTCTGTTGAGGTGCGCCGACAGGGAGAGGTTGGCGTAAGGGGAATAAAAGTACAGAAAGCAGGTTTGTCATGGCTAACCTTGCCGAGGGGCGTACTGACTTGGTCAACGACCCCAATGGTCTTTCTATGCCGCATTTGATCGCGGCCGTGATCACCGCTGTAATCGGCGGTGGCGTTTTCACGATGGCGGGCGATATGGCCGCTGCCGGAGCGAACACCGGCGCCGTTTTGATTGGATGGCTGGTCTGCGGCATTGGTGTGTTCTGCCTTATGATGTGCTTCTACGCGCTCAATAAGTTCAAGCCGAAGCTGACGGGCGGCATCTACAGTTATGCGCGTGCCGGATTCGGCGAATACATGGGGTTCAACTCGGCCTACGGCTATTGGATCAGCGCTCTGCTTGCCACGGTCTCCTATACGACGCTGCTGTTCGCAAGCCTTTCGTTCTTTTTCCCGGTGTTCGGGGAGGGGAACAACCTCGTTTCCGTCATCGGTGCTTCAATCATCGTGTGGATATGCTGGGTGCTTGTGACGCGCGGCGTGAAAGAGGCTGCAAGCATCAACATCATAACGACCATCGCCAAGCTCGTTCCGCTCCTGGTGGCCGTTGTTGCCATCATCTTCTCCATGAATTTTGACCCTGCGATTTTTATGGATAACTTCTGGGGAGAGCCTGATGGGCCGGCCTTGTGGGACCAAGTTGTTGCCACGGTAGGCGTGAGCATTTGGATCTTCCTCGGTATCGAGGGCGCCGTTGCTATTTCCGGGCGTGCGAAGTACAGCAAGGACGTAGGTCGGGCGACGGTCATCGCGTTCTTCGGCATCCTTGCTATCTACCTGCTCGTTTCCATTCTGTCCATGGGCGTCATGCCGCGTGCGGAGCTCGCTGCGCTGCCGAACCCCTCCATGGCAGGCGTGCTCGAGGCGGTCGTGGGGCCGTGGGGCGCCGCTTTGGTGAACCTTGGCGTTGCCCTTTCTCTGCTCGGAGCTATGCTGGGCTACACGATTATCGCTTCGGAGTGTCCGCATGAGGCCGCTGAACAGGGCGTCTTCCCGAAAATCTTCGCGAAGAAGAACAAAAACGGCGCGCCTATCGTCACCTGCACCATTACGTGCCTTATCGTGCAGGCGTTCCTTGTGGTCATTCTGTTCTCCGAACAGACCTACCAGTTCTTCTACGGAGTCTCCGTTTCCATGATTCTCATCCCGTATTTCTTCAGCTCGCTTTACCTGTTCGTGTGCGCGCTGAAGAAGGATGGCTTCGAGGGGCAGAGCGCCAAGACCGTGTGGCTGTATCGCATTATCGGCGGCGTAGGCTTCTTCTACAGCCTCTTCCTTATTTACGCAGGTGGCCTGACGGGTCTTATGATCACCACCATTTTGTTCGCTCCAGGTATCTTGCTGTATGTATACGGGCAGAAAGAGCGTGGACAGGCCGTTTTGCCGAAGCTTGCGGACAAAATCCTTGCTTCCGCTATCGTGATTTTCTTTGTCGTGAGTATCACATTGATCGCCACTGGCCAGATTAGCGTTATCTAGATATTGAACGCTTGGTGGGACGTCGACTTGCAGAGCGGTCGGCGTCCCGTTTTTTTTGTTTGATGGACGTGTTTCTCCTTTCGTTTTGTGGCGGTTGTTGAAGGCGCGCGAAGATGCGCGGCGGGGAAAAATCGTTGTGGTACCATTAAAAAGCTCTAGCATGTATGTACCCGTTGAAACGCACCCTATGCATCCAAGGAGCCCGCGTCTGCATGGCACATCCCGGCAATACCAACATCATTCCGTTCGATGACGTGAAGCATATGGCTTCGTCTCGGAATGCGCGCCCCTCATCTGCCCGGCGGAGTAGACGAGCCGATGCCGCAGTGGGCGAGACAATGCTGCCGGCGCGAGAAGGCGACCGTTCTTCTGCAAGATATACGGCATCGGGCGGCTATGGCGTTGCTGCCCGCATGGGCGGGCCTTCTCGCGGGGCTTCGTCCCCGTCTTTTCCTCATCGTGTTTCCACGGGTCGTTCGGCTGATATTCATTTGGCCGGATCGGCTCGCCCGAGCGTTCGCAACGCGCGATCGAGCAGCGCGTTTTCTTACATACCCGGCTCCTCTTCTCGTTCTCGTTTTGACGAAGCTGTGCGCGAGGAACCTACGGACGATATCTTCGCTCCGCGTGCTGCCGTGGAGGCGTACGAAAGGGAGGGCGACGAGCGTTCGAGGAGATCTTCTTCCGACCGGAGAAAGGCTCGCGCCAAGCAACGGGCCGAGAAAATGTTCACGCGTCAGTTTGGTGCCGACGATCGGGATCGACAAGAGACGTCTCGGGCTGCGGTGTACAAGGCCGAGATGGGCAAAAACCACAAGAGAGCGTTCGAGAATCTCGGCGGCTCCGCGTCTTCGCGCAAACGCGCATCGTCTTCCTCTGAAGGGAAGAAGACGATGCGCATCGTCACACCCCGCCTTGCGATCGTTTTGGGATCGCTTCTCTGCATCGTCATGGCTTTGGTATTTCTATATCCCACGACTAGGCAGTACTATCTCGAGCTTAGAGAGCAATCGCGCCTGCAGGCGGAATATGATGCCCTTTCGGCTCGCAATGCCGCCATGGAGAGCGAGATTGAGCATTTGAAGACCGACGAGGGAATCAAGGATGCCGCTCGGACCGAGCTTGGATGGGTCGAAGAGGGCGAGACGGCAGGTGTCGTGCAAGGCCTCGACCAGGAGGTTTCCTCGCAAAAAGACGAGTCCATAAATGCCCAGGTGAAAAGCGGCAGTATTCCCGCTCCGGATACGTGGTACTCGCCGATGCTCGATGCGTTTTTCGGCTACATCGATCCAGCAAGCGCCAAGGCCGACAATACCGATATGAGTAATGTGCACGATGTGGTTTCCGATGAGGGGTCCGCCTCCTCCGACGGTGAGGGGTCTTCCGGCGAAGCTTCATCCGAGGAAAAGAGCGATTCGTAAAAAAACGACGCCTTCGGCAAAGGGGCGGTCGACAAACGTGTGAAAGGCAGACCAATGCGTGTTGCGGCTATAGATATCGGTACGGTTACGAGCAGGCTTTTTATTGCAGACGTCAACGAGTCGGGCGTAATGCCGCTTTGCCGAAAGAGCGTTATCACCAACCTTGGCGAAGGCGTTGATGCGTCGGGACGTCTGTCCGACGAGGCCATAGCGCGTACGGTTGAGCAGATCGCGCGCTACAAGGAAGTCGTCGACGAATATGCGCCGGTAGACTCGCTGGTGGCTCTTGCTACCAGCGCCAGCCGCGATGCGGAGAACTCCGATGAGTTCGTGGGACGCTTGCGCGACGTAGGCGTCGAGTTGTCGGTCATTCCCGGGTCGCGCGAGGCCGAACTTTCTTTCCTTGGGGCTTCCAACGATTTTCGCGGAGAAGACATTTTGTTTGCGGATATAGGCGGCGGCTCCACCGAGCTTGCGTTCGGGAGGGCTTGCGGGTCCGCGGAGTCCGTCGTTCCCGAGATCGAACTGCACGCAAGCCGTTCTTTTGATATCGGCTGTCGTCGTATGACCGAGCGGTTTTTGAAAAGCGATCCGCCGTCCGAATACGAGCTTGAACAGGCCCGAGCGTGGGCGATTGAAACGCTGGCGCCGTTTTTCGAGGAAGAATCCATCCGCTTCGATCGTCTCGTTGCCGTGGCGGGCACGCCCACGAGCGTGGTCGCCGTGCGCGATTCCCTCGTTCCGTACGATTCGTCCCGCGTGCATAAGGTCGTAGTCGCCCGCGAGGAATTCGACGATGTCGCCCAGCGTCTTTGCGCGCTTCCTCTCGAAGAGCGCAAGAAGGTCGCCGGCATCCAGCCCAAGCGAGCGGGCGTGTTCCCTGCGGGGGTCGTCATTCTTGACGCGGTGATGAGCCTTGCCAAGGTTGACGGCTTCACGGCGAGCGAAAGCGATATTCTCATCGGCATCGTCCTTGACGCGCTTCGTTCGTAGGGTTACGGGTGCGTTGCAGCACCCTTGCAATTGGTGTTTTGCCGAGAAGCCTCCCGTCCACCATGTCCCATCGCGGCGTATGGCGGACGGGTCGCATCGCACGAAAAGGGCGCGGCGCATTAACGATAAGGACAATTCGCCTTAACGATTGGGTACGTTTCGTGAGCGAGGCGAGCGCGTGGATGCTTTTTGCTATTATTAGGAACTGCGCTTGACGCGCGATGGTCCATACGGGGGAGCGTGGCGGAATTGGCATACGCAGGAGACTTAAAATCTTCCGGCTTCGGTCTTGTGGGTTCGAGTCCCACCGCTCCTACCAATCTCCTCGCGTAAATGTGTTCTGTGGCCAAGAGGGCGAGGGTTTTTGCCGGAATGGCGGTGCTGTCTGTAGAGCTGTTTTTTCGCGAAAGGGAGGGCGAGAGCTCTTTTTCGCGAAAATACAGCGCATTTTGGCTGACGGATACTGATTTGGCGCATGGGTACGCGCCGCATTGACGGCATGATTCACGACGAAAAGAGACGCAACGCATGACTGCAGCCGAACTGAGAAAAGCAAACATGGAAGACCTTCTCGGCGCCCTTGAGCATCCTCCCGCATCTTTCGAAGAATACCTTGATCTATACGCGGGAAAAGTAGGGACGCTCGTAAACACCTTCATCCCTTCCGGCACGCATGCCGACATGAACGAGTATTTGTACGCGCCTTTGTCGAAATACAGCGAAAACGGCGGAAAGCGCCATCGTCCGCTTATCTGCTTCGCCGCTTGCGTGGCTGTCGGCGGAGACGTTCACATGGCGGTATCTGCCGCCGCCGCGATTGAGCATTTTCATACGGCTGCCCTCATTCACGACGACATCGCCGACGAGGCAACCCTTCGTCGCGGCGAGCCGTGCCTGCACCTGACTGAGGGACTTGGCATAGCAATCAATGCGGGAGATCTTGCATTGTCTCTTGTCAACGGTAGCGTCGTCAAAGATCCCGCGCTGTCTGATTCCACCAAGGTTCGCGTTGTTACCGAGCTGATTGACATGACCAGGCGCACCATAGAGGGCCAAGCTCTCGATCTTGGCTGGGCGCGCGATAACCGTTACGACATCACGCCTGAAGACTATCTTGTCATGGCGACCCATAAGACCGCCCATTACTCGGGCGCTGTGCCGTTGGCTATCGGCGCAATCATCGGCGGCGGGTCCGAGGCTCAGATCGAGGCATTGCGCAACTACGGGTTGGATACCGGGCTTGCGTTCCAGATTCAGGACGACCTTCTCAATATAGAGGGCGATGCCAACGTGGTCGGCAAGGATTTCTGCAGCGACATTACCGAAGGGAAACGCACGCTCATGGTGGTGCATGCGCTTCAGAATTCTTCTCGGAAGGATCGCCTGATCGACATTCTTTCAAGCAAAACGACCGATCCTGCTATGCTTTCCGAGGCGGTCGATATCATGCGTGAAAGCGGGTCTATCGATTACGCCCGCTGCTATGCGGAAAATCTCACCAGCGTTTCGAAGGTTCGCTTGCTCGATATGCTCGATGAGAGCCCTGCTCGCGACCTCCTGATTTCCATGGCAGACTATTTCGTTCGTCGTCTCAAGTAGAAAGCGTGGACCGCGGAATGATTTCTCCAACCATCCATCGTCAGGATAAAGAAGGTAATCGGTTTGATCTGGGCGATCGCCTTTTGTATCTGCGCACGCCGAATTTCACGGGCAAAGATGTCGAAGAGCTGCAGATGGCCCTCGGCGCTCTGGGTTTCGCATGCGGCGGGGTGAGCGGTACGTTCGGGGCCTACACCGAAGGGGCCTTGCGGAAATTTCAGCTTAATATGGGCCTTGAGCCCGACGGTATCGCGGGCGTCAACACGTATGCGATCCTGAAGAACCTTCATAACGCATGGATGGACAAGCCCCAGGTGGAAGACCATGCCTACATGGGTTTCGCGCGTGCGGCCGATGTGCTCGAACATCATGCCGTGTGTCTTTTCGGCACGGAGGATTTCACGCGCAAGGTTGCATCGAATATGTCCAACCTCGCCATGGCAACCAACCCGCGGTCGAAAATGGTCAGCGCCGAGACATTGCTCGTTCCTCCTGATGGGCATATGATTTTGACCCATATCGTTCGTTCAAGCGACGAAACCGACAAAGCGGTTCCGCGCGTTGTGTGCGACGATGCATCAGCACTTTCCCGTCGCATTGCTGCCGCAGTAGACGTAGCCCGCGACAAGGCTTCGTCGGGGGCTCCTCTGCGCATCGCCATAGAGGTCCCCGGTCCTTCTTCCACCGAGGTCGATCGGACGGAAACCGACAGGCTGGCCCATCATGACGCGATCATGCTTCTCGATGCGTTCTGCATGGCATTTTCCTAGCGTTTCTCAAGAACGAGAAGTAAAAGGCAGAAGAGAAAATACGAAGGAGCGCCGCTAAGAGCGCTCCTTCTTTATGTGAACGCTCTGTGATGAGCGAGTGAATAAACCCGTATTCTTACTTTGCACAGAGCGGGTTTTTTTGTATCGTGAGTAAGACTTAGGGCTTTTAAGACCGAATTATGGTAAGGGGCTTGTATGGCAGAACAGAACATGCATTTGACGAGACGCGCATTCGTGGGAGGTGCCGCCGCTTTCGGCGTTGTTTCCTTGGGTGTGCCGAGCGTCGCGTTCGCCGACCCCACGTCTGCGGATAAGCAGGCGGAGGCCGACGCTGTGCGCGTCAAGCTTGATGATATGCAGTCGAAGCTCTCCAAAGCTTCGGACGATTACTATACGGCTCTTGAAGAGCATGATGTGGCAACGCAGAAGATGGACGAAGCTCAGACGAAGATCGACGAGAACAACGTGCGCATCGCAGAGCTCCAGGAACGCCTGGGCGGCCGCGCGCGCAGCATGTACCGCAACGGCCAGACCACGTTTTTAGACATCGTGCTGGGCTCGGCTTCTTTCGACGACTTCCTGAAGAACTGGGATTCTCTCAATATGCTCAATGACGAGGACGCGAAGCTCGTCTCCGAGACGAAGGCCCTGCGCGAAGACAACGAGGCCCAGAAGGCCGAGTATTCCACCCAGGCCGACACGGCCAAACAGAAAATGGATGAGGCTTCCGCTATCAAGACGGAGGCTGAGGCGCTGGTCGTTCAGTACCAGGCCGAAGTCGATTCCCTCGATGCCGAGGTTGCTGCCTTGGTCGAGCAGGAGCGTCAAGCGGCCGCGGAGGCTGCTGCTGCGGCTCAGGCTGCGTCCTTTAAGGAGGAAGAGCGCACCCAGGAGTCTTCTGGAAATACTGACGACAATTCCGGTGGCAACACCGGCGGCAACACTGGTGGCAATACCGGCGGCGGCAATACTGGCGGCGGCAACACCGGCGGCAATACCGGCGGCAATACCGGCGGCAATACCGGCGGTGGCAACACGAACGGCGGTAGCACCGGTGGCGGCTCTACGAGCGGCGGTACGGGTAGCGGCACGCCGAACACGGCCGCTTTGGGTATTGCTCAGACCCAGCTTGGCGTTCCCTACGTGTGGGGCGGAACTACTCCCGGCGTCGGCCTGGACTGCTCCGGTCTTACCAGCTATTGCTACAGTGCCACGGGCTACAGCATCGGACGCACCACGGGCGCGCAGTATTCTTCTGCTCGTTACGTTCTTTCTCTTAGCGAGGCTCAGCCGGGCGACGTTCTCTATACGGGTGGTCATGTGGGCATCTGCGCATCTGCCGGCGGCGGTAGCTATATCCATGCGCCTCAGCCGGGCGAAGTTGTCTGCTACTCTTCCTGGCGGCAGTTCTATTGCGCGCTTCGCTGGTAAAGGGCGCGGGCGCTTGCCTGGGAAGCCAAGGTTCGGCAAAGGACCTGCATGCTTCTCAACCATGCGCGATTGCATTGCTTCTGAAATCCCCGGTTCCGT
>USEQ01000035.1 GCA_900553655.1 uncultured Slackia sp.
CCCCCGATGGTCATAGCGTAGCCGGCGGCTTTCGAAGGGGCGCTTTTTGCATAGATGGCTTGCATCAGCTGCTTCTGGCGGCGTTTTTCTTGCTCTTGCTGATATTCGGCTTGCGCCTGCTGCATGCTTTTTGAGGCATGGGCCAGGCCTTTGCTGATGTTCTCTGCGGCAAGGCCTACGGAATACTCGATGGTCGATTGCAGCGCGCTGAAGTCCTGGGAATTCACGGCATCTTGCACGGCATCAAGAATCTGATCTCCGATGTTTTTAGGCGAGGCCATGGTTGCCTCCTCGGCTCGCTTTTGCGGAATGGTTCGTTTGCGTCAGATTATTGTAGCGTAAGGACTTTACGGGAGCGCAACGCTTTGATCGCGGCAAGGAATCGCCTCGTTTATCGCATTATGCGAAATCGAGCAACTGCGAGGGGTGGTCGATGATGGCGTCCGCTGTTTTGCGCAGGCGTCCCACTGGCTGATATCCCCAGCTTACCCCCAGCGCGAAGGCCCCGGCGTTACGGGCAACTTGCATGTCGGTGTCGGCTGAATCTCCCACGAACGCTATGTGTTTCGGGTCGATGCCGAGCTCGGTTGCTATGAGGAAGAGTCCTTGGGGATCGGGCTTGCGCGGCACAGGCCCTTCTCCGAGCTCGAAATCCATGAGTCCTGGCATGAAATGGCTCATGACCGTCTTCACGCCACCGTCGAACTTGTTGGAGAACACGGCAAGCTTTTTTCCGCGACGCTTGAGCTCCAGGAGCGCTTCCATCATACCGTCGTAAATCGACGTATGCGTTTGACCGTGCTCGTCGTAAGCCTTTTTCCAGCAGGCGAGGATGCGCTCGACCTCGTCTTGGGGAAGGTCTTGCGGCACGGCTTGCGAAATGAGAGAGCGCAGGCCGTTGCCCACCATGGCAAGAATCTCATCGCGGGAGTGGGTTGGGAGCCCGAAGCGCGCGAGCACTTCGTTCGTTACCGCGACAAGATCAGGGAGTGTGTCGAGCAGCGTTCCGTCAAGATCGAAGACGAATGCGTCGAAAGTTTTATCGGCGGTCATGGAACTCCTCCTGGCTCGAGGCTTTCGCAGTGCTTTCCAGGAACAAGTATAAATCGCTTTGCGAGTGAACCTCCAATTTCGCATAGAGGTTTCGCATATGGGTTTTGACCGTGGATTGGCTCAGTACGAGTTTCTTTGCTATGTAAGGAGCGTTGTATCGTTGCGAGAGAAGCCCGAGTACTTCGCGTTCTCGCGCTCCGGGGCTTCAGGTCATGCCGTGGGCGTCTTTTCTGCGTGTTCTCGGTGCGGTATCATCGTTGTCCAGCTTGTTGTAGGTTCGGTTTCGCGCCTTGATTATTCCGTGCGGTTTTTCGTTGTAGAGGAATCGCCCTTGCCCGTTTTGCCATCATGGGACGGTATGCGAAGGCTGCGTTTCGCCCGTAGCTAAAGGGGCTCGGGCCGGTATGATGCGAAAGGGGTTTCGATGGAAATCATCGTTGCTAAAGATTATCAGGACATGAGCGAGGCGGCTGCGGATATCATCGCGGAACTGGTTTCCGAAAAGCCTGGCTGCGTGCTTGGTCTTGCCACGGGCTCTACGCCCGAAGGCCTCTACGCCGAGCTCGTCAAGCGCTACGAAGAAGAAGGCCTCGACTTCTCCCGCGTTGCCACGTTCAATCTTGACGAATATCGCGGCCTTTCCCACGATCACGAGCAGAGCTATCACTACTTCATGCAGAAGCATCTGTTCGACCACGTGAACGTTCGTCCTGAGAACACGCATGTTCCCAATGGCGCCAACCCCGATGCCGAGGCGGCATGCGACGCCTACGAGGCGTCCATCGCTTTGTCCGGCGGTGTCGACCTGCAGCTTTTGGGCCTTGGCCACAACGGCCACATTGGCTTCAACGAGCCTGCCGACGAATTCACCAAGGAAACCAACTGCGTCGATTTGACCGAAAGCACCATCCAGGCTAACAGTCGTCTGTTCAACTCTGCAGACGAAGTGCCCCGCCAGGCGTACACCATGGGCATTGGCACCATCATGGCCGCTAAGCAGATCCTCCTGGTTGTTAGCGGCGAAGACAAGGCCCAGATCGTGCGCGATGTCTTCTTCGGGCCCGTTACCCCGAAGGTTCCCGCTTCCATCCTGCAGTTCCATCCCAATGCCATCGCCGTTGTCGACGAAGCTGCATTTTCTGCATGTGAGGAAATTGCTGAGGGTACGTGCGGTTGCGGTCACGACCACGAAGGCGGTTGCTGCTAGCCTGCGTGCGGCAGGCGAAAGCAAGCGTGAAAGCGGCATGTTTGCTGGATATATCGCCCGTGGGGCTGCGAAGCGGATCAGGCGTCGCAGCACGTTGCGCGGCTTCTGCGGAATTGCGGAATATGCTGCGTAGATTCTGGCTTTAGCGAGGCCGCCGAATGGTTCGGCGGCCTCGTTTTGTATGATGGCCCTATACGCATGCGAGAGGAGAGCGTTTTGAATATGCTGAGAATCACAGGCGGCCAGGTTTTTACCGGCGAAGCCTTCGAAGAAAAAACTCTGTTTGTGCGCGACGGTCGCATCGTCGAGAATTTGGCGATCGGCGCTGACGTGGAAGATGTTGACGCGCGTGGATGCTATGTCATTCCCGGCCTGGTCGACGTGCATTCCCATGGCGCTGTCGGATACGATTTTTGCGACGGTACGCACGAAGCAATCGATGCCATCTGCCGTTATCAGGCATCGCGCGGCGTGACGGCGTACTGCCCCGCGACCATGACCTATCCTGAGGAAAAACTTGCAGGAATCGCGCGATGCGCCGCCGAGCACGAGGACGCAGACGACGCCGCGGCGCTCGTGGGCATCAATATGGAAGGTCCGTTCATCAGCCCGAATAAAGTCGGTGCCCAAAATCCCGCATACGTCCAATGTCCGGACGCCGGCATGCTCCATCGTCTGCAGGAGGCGGCGGGTGGTCTGTTCAAGATTGTGGACATTGCCCCCGAGGAACCCGGTGCGCTCGATTTCGTTAAAGAGGTGCACGACGAAGTGCGCATATCCATTGCCCACACTACCGCAACGTACGACCAGGCGCACGCTGCTTTCGAAGCGGGCGCCAAGCACGTGACGCATCTGTTCAACGCTATGCCTCCGCTGGCTCATAGGGAGCCGGGTGTCATCGGTGCGGCAGCGGATGCCAAGGCCACGCCCGAAATCATTGCCGATGGTGTGCATATTCATCCCGCGGCGGTGCGTGCGGCTTTCAAGCTGTTCGACGACGACCATATGATTTTCGTCAGCGATTCCATGATGGCAACGGGTCTCGATGATGGCGAATACAGCCTCGGCGGCCAGGCGGTCACCGTGCGCGGCAACCGGGCGACCCTTCACGATGGAACGCTTGCAGGAAGTGCAACCGACCTCATGTCGTGCTTCAAAATTGCAGTGCGCGACATGGAAATTCCCTTAGTGTCCGCTGTCAAGGCGGCGAGCGTGAACCCTGCTCGAGCCATTGGCCTTGGAGAGACGCGCGGCAATCTGAACGTTGGCTCCGTCGCCGACGTGGTTGTTCTTGATGAGAGCCTCGACCTCCGTACGGTAGTTGTGCGAGGCAGGGTCTTATAGGCCGGCATGGGTTGGGGAGGCCGACGCCAAAGAAGCGATGGTTTCCAAGATCAAGCAAATAAGAAGAGAAAGCGGGCGGTTCCTGGTGAGCCGCCCGCTTTCTTTATAGAGCGCATCGTTTCGCTTGGGCGCTCTAGTTTTCGTACAGCGCCGCTCTCATAAGGGCGAAAAGGGGCTTATAGGCGGCGTCGTTGCTTTGAAGGGACGAAACCATGACGTCCCAGACAAGGCTTGCGAGCTCTTCGGCCGGCTTATTGTCCTGCTGGATGCCGCATGATGACAGGGCGTTGAGGTTGATTCTTTCGTCGTGCTCGATAGCCACAGCTAATCCGCGTTTTATATGGGCAAATGCAGCGTTCTCACGCGCACGGACTTCTTTTCTGCTTTCCGAATCTAGCGCGGCAAGCTCGCTGAGCCAGCTTTTTCGAAAGGCTTCGATTGCGTGCTCGAGGTCGTGCATGAGGCGTTCGCAGAACGTGACGAAGTCCTCCCTCGAAGACGCTATGAACATTTCCTTGCTAAGGGAGGTCTGCCAAAACATTCCCACGGCGTCAGCGACAAGCATCGCTTTCGTGGGGTAGTAATTGTAGATGGAGCCGACGGATACTCCGCATGCTTTCGCGACGCTTCTGATGCTGAGATTTGCTGGTCCCGACTCGAGAACCAGTTTGTACGATGCCTCGAGGATGAGGTCTTTAGAAATGACGGCTTTGTTTCCCATGCTTCGCCTCTTTGCCCACTGGCTTTTGTCTTTGTGCGGTTTGTTGCGCGAATGAATTATACAAACGCACGGGACCTGTTTGCGCACGATTGTCGGATGCTCGCCGCTGTAGAGAATATTCTGTGAAGAGGGTGTGACACTGTTGCCAGTCCGTTTCGATCTCATTATTCTGAACAGCGTTCATTTATGAACAATGTTCAGAAATAGAAGGAAGCCGACGTGGTCGGCATGGGGAGGGATTAGTATGAGTTTGGAACTTGTTGCTGCTTCAAGCGCTATTACGCTGGCGTTGGTCTTTTACACCATCGGCGTGTTCTCGGAACGCCGCGCGGGGTTTTTGAAGAAAAGCCACGTAATATTGTTCTGGTGTGGCTTGGTTTTCGACACTACGGGAACGACCATTATGACGAATATCGCTCAGACCTCGGGTGCAACGGGATTCGGCATCCATGCCATTTCTGGGCTGGCTGCAATTGTATTGATGCTGGTTCATGCGATATGGGCCACGGCCACGTTCTTGCGTCGCAATGAGCGTGCAGAGAAAACGTTTCATACATTCAGCACGCTTGTGTGGCTGCTTTGGCTGATTCCCTATATCATCGGTCTGCTGGTAGGTATTCCGGCCATTCATCTTCGTGCCGTGTGCGCGGTCGGCACGAGCATTATCGTGGTGTCTGTGTTCGCGATAATTCTCTTCCGCCGCGTAAAGACGCGCAACGCTCGCTAAGAATGCAAAAGTAGTGCGTCGCTTGCGCCCCAATCGGGCCTGGGTGCACCCCAATCGGGCTCGAAAAAAGTTTCCACTTTAGCTACGAAAAGGGGTCGAAGCGGAGTCGGCGCGCTCGTCGTTCGAGCCGTGGCCGAATTGACGGCCGCTTGAAACCAAAGGGTTGTGCGCATGGTGCGCACCGAGGCACCCGAAGGCGTTTTTCTTCGATAATATGTGACTAAAAAAATAACATATAAAAACAAGAACGTGTTATTATGGTGACGGTGCTTTCCTGGGCCAATAACGCGACGTGCGCTGCGCGGTTTGGCGTAACGGCGCAGAACATGCGACGTAGGTCAAGGAAAGCACGGAAGAAGGGCTTCTGATGCGGGGTGCTTTGGGGACAGGATAGGACCCTGTGCATTGGAGGCGAAAAAAAGAGCACCTGCGGGTGCGTCATAATGAAAAAGGGGGTGTGCTATGGAGCTTTTGACCGATGTTGCGTTTCTTTCGCGCGTGCAGTTCGCTTTGGTCGTGTTCGTTCACTTCGTATTTGTTCCGCTGTCCATCGGTATCGGCTTGATCATGGCCATCAACGAAACGCGGTATTACCGCTCGCGCAATCCCAAGGATGAGGCGGCAACGCGTTTCTGGGTGAAAATCTTTACCACAACGTTTGCTGTGGGTGTTGCCACGGGCATCACCATGGAATTCTCGTTCGGAACGAACTGGGCTGATTACAGCCGCTTCGTCGGAGACATCTTCGGTGCGCCGCTTGCGGCAGAGGCGCTGTTGGCCTTCTTCCTCGAGTCTGTGTTCCTGGGCATCGTGATCTTCGGTCGCAAGAAGGTAAGCCCGAAGTTCTATCTCGTTTCCGCCTGGTTGGTCTTCTTTGGCAGCTGCCTGTCCGCGCTGTGGATTCTCATTGCCAACTCCTGGATGCAGACTCCCGCAGGCGCCGAGCTTGTAGCCGACGGCAGCAAGGCGGTCATCACCGACTTCTTCGCCGCGGCGTTCAATCCCTCTACGCTTCCCCGCTACACCCACACGGTTCTTGCCGCATTGGCGCTGGGTTCCTTCGTGGCAATTGCAATGTCCGCATGGTATATGCATAAGAACAAGCATGAGCACTTCGCCCAGAAAACCATGAGGGTCGGCGTTGTGGCCGCCGTTATCGCTACGGGCTGCCTGCTCGTTTCCGCCCACTCCGCTGCCGTGGTCGTTGCCGAAGAGCAGCCGAGCAAGATTGCCATGATGGAAGGCCACTACGAAACCGGCACGTTGCCGCTGTACGCGGTCGGTTGGGTTGACGAAGAGGCGCAGGAAACGGCAGCTCCCATTGCCCTGCCCGGGTTCACGAGCTTCTTAGCTTCGGGTGACTTCAACAAGGAATACCCCGGTTTGAACCAAATCGTCGCTGAAAATGACGAAATCGAGCACAGCGACCTTCCCGTCAACCTGGTGTTCCAGAGCTACCACCTGATGGTCGCCCTGTTCGGCGTCATCGTGCTGGTGCTCATTCTGGCGGCCATCGCCGCCTTCAAGAAGGGTAGCAAGCTCGGGTCGAAGAAGTGGGTCCAGTGGATTTTGATCCTGTCTCCCCTGGCTCCGTTCATCGCCATCCAGTCCGGCTGGTCCACGGCTGAATTCGGCCGTCAGCCTTACGTTGTCTATCCTTCCGTGAGCGGCCCCGACGGTGTTTCCCTGCTCACTAACGAGGCGGCATCTCAGTCCGTCACCGCTCCCGAGCTGATGACCACCATCGCCCTGTTCGCGGTTGTCTATCTGCTCCTGCTTGTTGCATGGGTCCGCCTCATCGGCAAAGCCGTCAAAGAAGGCCCCGTGCTTGAGTCTGAGAAGGTTGCTGCGGCCGGGTCCGATACCGTCGCGTCTGCTGCAAGCTTCGCGGTCGGTTCCGATGCGTCTGCGGACGAAAAGAAGAAGGAGGCATAAGCCATGACTATCCTCGGCATTATCTGGTTCTGCCTCATCTTCGTCTTGATCGCAGGCTATTTCGTACTCGACGGTTTCGATTTGGGAGCGGGCGTCCTGAGCCCCTTCGTGGCGAAAAACGACGAAGAGAAGGCTATTGTGCGCTCGAGCGTCGGTCCCGTATGGGACGGCAACGAGGTTTGGCTGCTTACTGCGGGCGGTGCTCTTTTCGCGGCGTTCGCCCCGGCGTATGCCACCACGTTCTCTGGCTTCTATCTTGCCATCATGCTCGTTTTGATGGGCTTGATCGTCCGTGCGGTCTCTCTCGAGTTCGCCGGCCATGACAAAGCATGGTCGAAGCTGTGGAACGCGCTGTTCTTCGTTGGCTCCTTGCTGCCCGCGCTGCTTTTCGGCGTGGCTGCAGGCAATGTGTTCGCGGGCATTCCCATGGATGCTAACGGCGACTACATCGGCGTTCCTCTGCTGGGTCTGGTTACCCCGTTCACGCTGCTTACCGGTCTTTTGGGCCTGAGCTTCTTCTTGTTCCAGGGTGCTAGCTGGCTTTCTCTGAAGGCGCCTCTTGGCTCCGAAGTGCTTGCTCGTGCCAAGAAGATTCGCGGCATCATGCTCATCGTCGGTGCCGTTCTGTTCTTCGCGACGGCTGCGTACGCGTTGTTCGTCCTCAAGCCCGAAATGGCTCCGGAACTGTCCCTGCTTCGCATGGTCTTCTTCGCCCTGGTAATTGTTGCCTTGGCGGTTGCCATCATGAAGAACGGCAGCGATTCTTCCGACCTGGTGGTCTTCATTGCCACGTCGGCCGCATGCGTCATGCTGGTTGGCTTGTGGGCCTCCATGATGTTCCCGAACCTGGTTGTTGCCGGTGCGGGCGATCCTATCGCTTTGTTCGGCACGGCGGCATCGGGCGAGAGCATTACCATCGCTACTGCGGCATCGAGCGAACTTGCGCTTACCTGGATGCTCGGCATCACCTGCGTCGGTTTGCCGCTGGTGCTCGCGTATCACTTCATCATTTACCGCACCTTCCGCGGTCGTGTGAAGATGGACGAGCTGGACTACTAAAGCCTGTCTTGATGAAATGAAAAACCGGCCTCATTCGAGGCCGGTTTTTTTTCTTGTCTCGACTGCGTCTGCGCCATGCGATGGCGTTTTAGGCGAGCCTGCGTACGCAAGCAGATGAGGTCGGCAGTTCATGAAGCGTCCGATGCGTTTCGTGCATTGCCGCGCCCCCGTAGGTCTTCTGTGCTGTGGATTCGGGCAATGATGCGCTTTCGTTCGTTTTGGCTATACTGGATTTCATTCGCATGAAAGCTTGTTGGGAGGAACCCATGCAATACGAAAAGCTCCAGGAAGAGATCAAAAACGCCATGCGCGCTCACGACAAGAATCGTCTGAGCATCCTTCGTCAGGTTCATGGCGAGGTGAAGAATATCGAAGTGAACGAACGCCGAGAAATCGTCGAGGCGGATGTCGATGCCATGCTCAAGCGCGTGCTCAAGCAGACGGGAGAAACCCTCGAAGGATCCATTAAAGCAGCAACGAGCGAAGAGCGCACGACCACGCTGAAAGAGCAGGTTGCCATTCTCGAAGAGTATCTGCCTAAGCAGGTGTCCGGCGACGAGCTCATTGCTCTTATCGAGAAAACTATCGCCGACTTGGGCGCCGAAACCAAACGCGACATGGGCAAGGTCATGGGGGCCCTGACCGCAGCGACTGGCGGCAATTTTGACAAAGCGGCGGCAGCTAAAGAGGTGGGAAGCCGCCTGGC
>USEQ01000036.1 GCA_900553655.1 uncultured Slackia sp.
GAAGGTTGTGCTCGATCGCGACCACGAGGCTTCCGTACGCCGACTTGAAGTCGATATTGGCGATCGTGCGCCCGACGAAGGCCGATTTCGCCTCCACCACGAATGAGAAGCAGGTGATGTCGGGGGAGGAGGGGGAGCTGGAGAGGTAGTCCTCGAGGGATTCGCCGAGCGCCTTGTCCTCGTCGATGACGTCGTCTTTCAGAAGGTGCTGCAGGTACGAATCCACCTCGTCCTCCGTGCCGACGAAGGTGAGCACGTCGCCTTCCCTGACGCAAAGCGGGTCTTCGGCGTCTGCGATCCTGCGCAGCAGGTCCGGCTTGGAAAGCCGGGCGAGGGTATCTCCGGCGATCCGTCGCCCGTCCCGTTCGATGGCTATCAGGTCAAGCCCGTGCGCCATGCCGAAGAGAAAGCCCGCCGAATGCTCCGTCTCTCCGGGAAGGGCGCTTTGCCCCACGATCTTCAGCATGGATTCGGGGGAGAGGGGCCGCGGCTTGGCCCGCAGCATGCGGGTGGTTTCGATGCGCGTCACGTAGAGGTGCTTTTCGACCCAGTGGACGTGTTCTTCGTCGCTGAGGCTCTCTCGGCGTTCGGCGATGATGTTCTCGTTCAGGTTCCGGATGAAACGCGTTTCTATTCTCAGGAAGAAGGAATGGACGGCTTTCGAGCGCGCCAGAAGCACGCTTGTCAGAACGGCGAAGAGGTAGGGCCATACGGTATGGCCGATCTTCGACGCATGGACGATGTAGACGATGGCGGCGACCGAAACGAGCGTGCTGAGGAGCGCGAGCGCCAAGAGGGGGAGGTGGTTGCGCCTGCTTTTGATCCAAAGCACGCTGAATTCGTTTCTACGTCCGCTTCGGACGCTGTGGAAGAGGTTGGATACGAAGGCGCTGGTAACAAGAATGGATATTCCGGCGATCGCGTATCCTGCGACGAAATCGGGGGCGAATCGGGCCAGAAGGGGCCCGGCGATAGCATTGAGCGCCTCGACGGATGCGATCGCGGCAAGCGCGATCAGGCCCACTTTGACCACCCAGCGCTTGATGTATCCCATCCAGAGCTTGGAAGAGGGGGTGGACTCTTTCGCCTTCGCCTGGGCTCTTTCGTCAATCGAGTCGAGGACGGTCTGGGGAAGCATGCGGACGATGGTCCGATACGCGGCATCGGAGCTTTTGATGTAAAAAGGCGTTGCGAGCGTGGTGAGCACCGAAACGGCCACGATGACGGGATGGAGGAAACCCTCGGTGACGCCGAGCGAGGAGCCGAGCGCTGCGATGATGAAGGAGAATTCTCCCACCTGGGCCATGCTCATGGAACATTTCACGGTGGTTCTCAGCGACTGCTTGGAGACGAGCGCTCCAAGCGATACGCAAAGAGGCATGCCCACCAGGACAAGCAGCGAGACGATGGCGATGATGGCCGCGTTGTCGGCGATGGCCTGCGGGGATATAAGCATGCCTACGGAGACGAAAAAGACCGCTCCGAAAAGATCCTTAATGGGTTTGACGAGCTTCGCTATGCGTTCGGCCTGTACGGTTCCGGCAAGGATGGAGCCCGCGAGAAACGCTCCGAGCGCGGCCGAGAACCCAATGGCGCTTGCCAGCGCGACCATGCATAGGCACAGCGCGAGAGACGCTATGAGCAGAATTTCGTCGGTGAGGAAGCTCGCGATGCGCTGAAGCGCCACGGGTACGAAGATGACGGTCAGTACGAACCAGACGATCAGGTAGAGCGCCATGCGTCCGAGCTTTACCGAAACGGCTGCGCCGTCTATGGTGGAGAGCACCACCATGAGAAACACGGCTGCGATATCCTGGATAACAAGCACGCCGAAAACGAGCCCTGCGAACCCTTTGTCTTTCAGGTGCAGTTCGTCGAACGTCTTCGCGATGATCGTCGTCGACGAGATGGCGATCATGCCGCCGAGAAACAGGCTCGTGAGAAGCGGCCAGCCAAGCAGGGTGCCGCACGTGAATCCTGCGACCATCATAAGCCCCATCTCGATGAGCGCCGTCAGAATGGCGGGGCGGCCTGCGGTGGCGAGCCTTGTGATACTGAATTCCAGCCCCAGGCCGAACATGAGGAAGATGACGCCTATCTCTGACCAGACGGAGATGCTTTCGGTGTCGGAGACGTCGGGAAACCATGAGATGGCGGGGCTCACCAGAAACCCCGCCAGCACGTAGCCGAGCACGAGGGGCTGTTTAAGCCTCCTGCATACGATGGTGGCAATGGCGGCCACGGCGAGGATGAGGGCGAGGTCTATGGCGAGCGGGGGAAGATTCTGCACAGGCTTCTCCTTGATAGCGTATCCGTTCGATTGTAGCAGCCTTCGTCTGCTTTCGATGTTTTTCCGGGCGAAGGGTTCAACGTGGTACACTGCGATGGCGTACATCGCACGTGGAAAGGCGGCATGCATGCATATCATTCGACGTGAAAACCAGGTAGAGCGCGAGCGCGCCAGTCTTTCTCAAGACGCTACGCTCTCGTGCGAAACGGAAGGGCGCGCTCGTTCCGCCGAGCCTGATTTCCTGCGCAACGAGTTTCAGCGCGACCGCGACAAGATCATTCATGCGAAGAGTTTTCGACGCCTGTCCCACAAGACGCAGGTATTCATCGCTCCCGAGGGCGACCATTTTCGCACGCGCCTCACGCATACGCTCGAAGTGGCGCAGATCGCCCGCACGATCGCGCGTGCGCTCGGCCTGAACGAGGATTTGACCGAAGCCGTGGCCCTCGGCCATGATCTGGGACATACCCCCTTCGGCCATACCGGCGAGGAGGCTCTTGCGGCGGCCATAGGAAAGCATCGGGGAATTCCGACGGACGATCGGCGCGTGGCGGATCTGTACAGGCACAACGTTCAAAGCCTGCGCGTAGTGGAGTTCGTGGAAAACGAAGGCAGGGGTCTCAATCTCACCTCTGAAGTTCGCGACGGCATCGTCTGTCACACAGGTCCCGTGCGCGCGGAAACGCTCGAGGGGCGCATTGTGGCTGTGGCCGATCGGATCGCCTACGTCAACCACGATATCGACGATGCGATTCGCGCGGGCATTCTCGAAGAGAAAGACCTGCCAGAAAGCACCCATGCGGTGCTCGGATCCGACCACTCGGCGCGCATCGAGACGCTCGTCACGGATGCGGTCGTGGCCTCTGCGGCGGCGGGCGATATCCAACTGAGCGATTCGGCCTTCGCGGCCATGGGGGAGTTACGCGAGTTCCTCTTCGATTCCGTCTATAAAAGCGAGCCTGTTCTGCGCGAAGTGGCCAAGGCCCAGCATCTGATTGCCGAGCTGTTCGATTATTTCGTATCGCATCCCGAAGCGGTTCCGGAGGAATGCCTTGTCGTCGCCGAAGGCGATACCGTGCGCGCGGTGACCGACTACATCGCGGGCATGACCGACCGCTATGCCACCAGAATCTACCAGGACCTCTTTATTCCTCAGCCCGCCTTTTTCTCGCCTGCTTGCAAAAGCGTCTAGAAAAGCGGGGTCTTCTTCGTATAATAGGGCAACTATGAATACATCGATCGTGCAAGAATCCTTCAAAACGGCCGCGCCTATCATGGCGGGCTACGTCGTTCTCGGGCTTCCTTGCGGCATCCTTTGCGCTGCCGCCGGCATGGAGGTCTGGATGGTCGCGCTCATGTGCGCCCTGTTTTATTCGGGGGCGGGTCAGTACATGATTCCCAACATGTACATGGCGGGCAATCCGCTCACCGCCATCATCGCAAGCGTGTCTCTGGTCAATACGCGCCAGATGCTCTATGGCGCCTCGCTCTCGCAGTTCTGCGGCACGTGCCGTAAACGCCTGGCATTCATATTCGGAGCCACGGTCACCGATGAAAGCTTCGGCGTGAACCTTGCCAACTTCTTCAACGGCAACTGGTCGGTCGGCAAGGCGTTGGGCGTGAATCTGTTCTCCCAGTCCACCTGGCTGCTTTCCAACGTGGCGGGCGCCGTGGTGGGTTCCGCGATTTCTCTTCCGACGGCTCTGGCCTCGTTTGCTATGACGGCGCTGTTCATCTGCCTTTTATGCATGCAGAAAATCTCTCGCGCGAACCTCGTCGCGGCGGGAAGCGCGTTTCTCGGCGTCGTAATCTGCAAATGCATCGGCCTTTCCGGTCCTGCCATTTTGATCGGGGCTTTGATTGGCATCGGTGCCGCGCTTGCGTTCAGCCTCAAGATGGAAGAGCCGGGCGATTCCGATATCAGGATGGGAGCATAGCGTGTCTATTTCCGACTTCTTCATCGTATTCGTCTCTTGCGCGCTCACCATGCTGGCCTGTCGTGTCCTTCCCGTATTCCTGCTGAAGGGCAAGAAGCTTCCCGAGACCATGGTTCGCGCTCTGAACTTCATCCCGCCTGCAGCATTTGCGGCTCTGGTTGCCAATGACCTGTTCGATCCTGCGAAGATTTCGTCGGGCGATGTCTGGTCGTGGCTTGCGCCGCTTATCGCTGCGCTCATTACCATGGGCGTCGGGCTGAAGACGAAATCCCTCGCGTGGTGCATTCTCGTAGGCGTGTGCTCTCTCGCCGTTCTCATGTACGGTCCCGCGCTCGTGTAGTTCACCTTGCACCCGTATCGCGGGCTTTTGAAAGGAATAGCATATGAAAAAGGTTCTTTTGGCCGTTTCGGGCGGCATTGCGGTCTATAAGGCGTGCGACATCGTGAGCAAGCTTACGAAACGCAACGTCGACGTGCAGGTGATCATGACCGAGAACGCGACGAAGTTCGTCACGCCTCTGACATTCGAGGCCTTGTCCAAGCATATGGTGTTCACCGACACCTTCGATTATTCCTATGATGCCTCTATCAAGCACATTTCCCTGGCGCAGGAGGCCGACTTGTTCTGCGTGGCTCCTGCTACGGCGAACATCATGGCGAAGATGGCTCACGGCATCGCCGACGATATGGTGTCTTCGACGTTTCTCGCGGCGACGTGCCCTGTGCTGGTATGTCCCGCCATGAACACCAACATGTACGAAAACGCCGCTACGCAGGCGAACTTGCGTACTCTCGAAGAGCGCGGCATGAAGATTGTCGGGCCTGGCGTGGGCAAGCTCGCCTGCGGCGATGTGGCCAAGGGCGTTCTGGCTCCGGTCGACGACATCGTGGACGCCATCATGGATGCCTTGGGGCGCTAGCCTGTCTATCCGTGGAAGGTTTTAAAGAAAGAGCGCGCAAGCCCGGGGCTGCGCGCTCTTTGCATTGCGGGGGCCGCTCGTTTCGCGGACGGTTTCTACTTCGCTTTTCCGCAGCTCGGGCATAGGTCGCAGATCAGGCATGTTTCGCATTTAGGATTGCGTGCGCTGCAGAATTCGCGTCCGAAGTGCACCCATTGATGGTTGATGAACAGCCAGTCGCGCTGCGGATAGATTTTCAGCAGCTTCTCCTCGGTCTTCTGCGGCGTGTCGTCGTTGCGCGTCGCGAATCCGAGCCTGTGCGCTATGCGAAACACGTGCGTGTCGACGGCAATGCCCTGCGGGTTGCGAAAGGCCTGGCACATGACGACGTTGGCGGTCTTGCGGCCGACGCCGGGAAGCGTCTGCAGGGCGTCGATGTCGTTGGGGATGGTTCCGCCGAAATCCGCAAGCACGGTCTGCGCGCATGCCACGATGTTTTTCGCCTTCGAACGGAAAAATCCGAGCGGATGAATGATCGCTTCTACGTCTTCCACGCGGGCGTGGGCCATTGCTTCCGGGGTTCCGAAGCGCGAGAAAAGCTCCGGGGTCACTTTGTTTACGGCGGCGTCCGTGCACTGTGCCGAAAGAATTACCGCGATGGTGAGCGTGAATGGGTCTTCGTGATCGAGGGAGCATTCGCCCTCGCCGTAATATTCGTAGAGGCGGCGTTCTATCTCTGCCGCTCGTTCTCGTTTCTGGGTCAGGTTTTCGCGTGGCATGGGCGCATCCTTCGTACGGTGGTTTGACGGCATTGTAGCCCAAGACGGGTTCGTGGGTTCTTCGAGAATGTGCGCAGCATCGCAGAATGCGAACAATCGTTTGCTACAATTCGGATAGATTCCGGTCGCTTGTGCGGCCTTGTCGTGTTTGTCTTTCCGCCCGTATGCTGCGCGGGCTTTTGGTTCATGGAGGAATGTATGCTCATCGATTCGCTCGCGTTCGCCATCGAAGAAAGCGGCGCGCTCGCGCCCGTCTACGAGAAGCTTGACGCGGGCCAGGATGCAACGCTGGCTATAGCCGCTTCCGCCCGCCCGTTCGCGATTGCCGCGCGCTTTGCCGCGCACCCGCAATCTATGCTGGCGGTCATTCCGGGCGAAGATGCGGTGGACGGTTTCGCCCGAAGCATCGCTGCGTACGTGGGAGATGCACGCGTCGCGGTTTTCCCCATGCGTTGCGATTATCCGTTTGCCCCCAAAGAACCCGATGCGCGCTTCGCCGCCCGCCGGGCCCATGCGGCCTGGGCCCTTCAGTCGGGCGAAGACGTTATCGTTGTGGCGTCCGCGGCTTCGCTTGTGCGCGCTCTTCCGCCGTGCGCATCGAGGGTCTTCGCGCCGATCGTTGCGGTCGAAGGGGCGGAAGTGGTCGATGCCTCTACGGGTGAGGTGCTCGATTTCGAATCGGTGGCCGATGCGCTCGTGGCGCGCGGCTTCGTCAATACGGGCGATTCCCTCGAAGGCCCGGGGTCGTTTTGCGTTCGCGGCGGGACGATCGACGTGTTCCTGGGCAACGTGCCGTACCCTGTTCGCCTTGATTTCTTCGGGGACGAAGTGGAGGAGATTCGCCGCATCGTTCCTTCCACCGGGCAGACGATCACGTCTCTTCCCGACGTCGAAATCTTCCCGGTGCGCGAATACCGCCTCACGAAAAAGGGCATGGCACGCGCCATGCCTACGGTGGCGAAACGCGCCGAGACCGACCCGGTGTGGCGCGAGATGTTCGGCCGCCTTCAAGCGGGGGTCGATTTCCCCGGGGCCGATGCCTTGCTGCCGCTTCTTTACACGAAGACCGAGACGCTATGCGCCTACGCTTCCGAGCGGACGCTCGTGGTGCTCAGCGAGCCGCGAAGCATCTTTGACGACGCTTCGCGCACATACGAAGACGCGTGCAAGCGCGCCGAAGGAAGCCATATTTCTCCCGAAGGGCTTTATCTGCCTCCGACCGGGCTCGATTTCGGTTCCGCGCAGCGCTATACGCTTTCGTCCATCATGAAGGTGGGCGGCATGATCGACGAGCAGCTTCCCGTGAAACGCACCGAGATCGCAGGCAGCGCGGAAAAGCTCATCGGCCGTCTGCGCAGCCTGGTCGACCAGCGCTTCACCACGGTGTTCAGCGTTCCTGACGTTCGGGCTCGCAAGGACATGATGCTTCTTCTGGTAGACAACGCGCTGCCTGTCGTGGAGGTGCTCGATGCCGAGCTCGACGATTCTTCGCAGGACGCTTCCGACGGCGATTCCGCGCGCACGAAGCGTTCGCGCAGGGGTTCGGCGCGCTTCGGATCGGACCATCCCGAATGGCATCGCAACGTGCGCCGTCTCAAACGCGGCGTGGTGAACGTGGTGGATGTGGACGTTCCTTTGGGTATGATCGTGCCCAAGGCGAAGATCGGCCTGGTTTCGGTTCATGACACCCAGGGGCGCAACGCGCAGATTCGCAATCGCCGTCGCGTGGATATGACCGAGGTCACGTTCCCGTTCGCCCCGGGCGATTACGTCGTCCATGCGGCTCACGGCATCGCGCTGTTCAAAGACCTCGTCCGCCAAGATGTCGGCGGCATGATGCGCGATTACCTGCTGCTCGAATACGCCGAGGGCGATAAGCTCTTCGTTCCCGTGGAACAGCTCGATCGCGTGACGCGCTACGTAGGTCCCGAGGGGTCGTCGCCCCGTTGCACGCGTTTGAACACGAGCGACTGGTCGCGCGCTCTTTCCAAGGCGCGCAAGGCCACCAAGGAGCTTGCGTTCGACCTGGTGGACGTCTATACGCGCCGTGCGAGCGTGCAGGGCTTCCGCTACGCGCCCGATACCCCTTGGCAGCGTGAGATGGAAGAGGCGTTTCCCTACGATGAAACCCCCGACCAGCTCGCTGCCATCGCGGAGGTGAAGGCCGATATGCAGTCTTCCAAGCCCATGGATCGCCTGGTCTGCGGAGACGTCGGATTCGGCAAGACCGAAGTCGCCCTGCGCGCGGCGTTTAAGGCCACGCAGGACAACAAGCAGGTCATGGTGCTGTGCCCTACTACCATTCTGGCGCAGCAGCATTACACAACCTTCAAAGAGCGCTTCGACCCCTTCGACGTGCGCGTCGAGGTTCTGTCGCGCTTTCGCAGCCCCGCCGAGCAGAAGCTTGCGCTCGAAGGGTTTGCCAAAGGCACGGTGCAGGTGCTGGTGGGCACGCATCGCCTGTTGTCGCGCGACGTGAATCCTCACGACCTCGGACTCGTCATCATCGACGAGGAACAGCGTTTCGGCGTCGGCCATAAAGAGCAGATGAAGAACCTTCGCGAACAGATAGACGTGCTCACGCTGTCGGCAACGCCTATTCCGCGCACTATGCAGATGAGCCTGTCGGGCGTGCGCGACATGAGCCTGATCCTCACTCCTCCCGACAACCGACGCCCCGTGGAAGTTCATGTGGGAGAATGGGATGTCGACGTGGTGAGCGAGGCCATCCGGCGCGAGCTTCAGCGCGGCGGCCAGGTGTATTACGTGAGCAACCGCGTCCGCACGATCGACGAAGCGGTCGAGCGCGTCG
>USEQ01000037.1 GCA_900553655.1 uncultured Slackia sp.
GGCACCATCCGCGCCATGCTTGACGGCACGGTGTTTCGTACCCCCATCGTGGTCAAAGGCATCGAGCCGTGCGTGCGCAACTGGGTAAAGCCCATCACCATCGCGCGCCATGCATACGGTGACGTGTACAAGAACGCCGAGATGCGCGTTCCCGCTGCAGGCAAGGTCGAGCTGGTCTACACCGCCGAAGACGGCAGCGAGCAGCGTGAGCTGATTCATACCTTCGCGGGCCCCGGTGTCGTACAGGGCATGCACAACCTGGACGGCTCCATCGAGAGCTTTGCTCGCAGCTGCTTCAACTATGCGCTCGACGTGAAGCAGGACCTGTGGTTTGCCACCAAAGACACCATTTCCAAGAAGTACGACCATCGCTTCAAGGATATCTTCCAGGAAATCTACGATGCCGAATACGCCGAGCGTTTCGAGGCTGCAGGCATCGAGTACTTCTATACGCTGATCGACGATGCGGTCGCTCGCGTGATGAAGGCCGATGGCGGTTTCATCTGGGCTTGCAAGAACTACGACGGCGACGTGATGAGCGATATGGTCTCCTCGGCCTTCGGTTCTCTCGCCATGATGACTTCGGTGCTCGTGTCTCCGCAGGGCGTTTACGAATACGAGGCGGCGCACGGCACGGTACAGCGTCATTACTACAAGCACCTCAAGGGCGAGACCACGTCCACGAATTCCGTGGCGACCATCTTCGCCTGGACCGGCGCCCTGCGTAAGCGCGGCGAGCTTGACGGCCTGGGCGATCTGGTCGATTTCGCCGACCGTTTGGAAAAGGCGACGCTCGACACGATCGAAGCGGGCGAGATGACGGGAGATTTGGCGCGCATCACCACGCTTGAGAATCCCACGACGCTTTCCACACGCGATTTCATCCTGGCAATCGCCAAACGTCTCTAAACTTTGCAAGACAAGGCGCGCTTCGACGACGTTTGCCGAAGCGCGCCTTGCTATTTTCGCGGCCTGCGTTTTGCCGCGGTTTGTCTTCTGTTTCGAAAGGCATGTCGTTTCATCGAGAGTCGTTTTCGATGAAACGACATGCCTTTTCTTTTTTTGCGTGTGACGAGCACAAGGTGGGCTATGAGCCGTGCTCTCTGGCATCGCGGTCAATCTTAATGCGATCTTAATACGCATGCTTTTCTTCCTAACGCCGCATTAACGGGAACTTTCGTATCGTAGGCATCGAGCCGAGGGTTGCTTTCGGCTTCGTCTTTGCCGACCACGTGGAGTATTGCGCGGGTTGGGCGGACGAGTTTCGACGATGGTGACGTGCCGTCTATGGAAAGGAATGTGCGGTCTTATGGAAATCGTGACAGGATGCGTCGGCGCGGCAGGTGCGCTTGCGGCTCTTTACCTGTTTTACGTGCTGCTCAGGGGAGATGATGAAAGGTGATCGACGAGATTTTCGAATACGCCGTGTATGTGGCTTTTCTTATTGCGTGCGCACTGCCTCTTTCTGCCTACATCAACAAGGTCATGGCGGGAGAGAAGCATTTCTTGAGCTGCGTCATCGCCCCTGTCGAGCGGTGCGCGTGTCGTATCATGGGCATCGATTCGTGCGAGCAGATGGGATGGCGGAAGTATCTTGCGAGCGCTTTGATCTTCTCCATCGTGTCTTTCGTTGTACTTATGGCCGTTCTTATGCTGCAGGGTTTTCTTCCTCTCAATCCCGAGGGGCTTTCGGGCCTTTCGGGAGATCTTGCTTTCAACACCGCGGCGAGCTTCGTAAGCAATACGAATTGGCAGTCGTATTCGGGCGAGTCTACCCTGAGCTATTTCTCGCAGGCTATAGGCTTGACGGTGCAGAACTTTGTCACTCCCGCCGTGGGCATGGCGGTGCTGTTTGCGCTGTTTCGCGGACTTGTTGCGCAGAATAGCGAGGGCCTCGGTTCGTTTTGGACGGATGTCGTGCGCGCATTGCTCGGCGTGTTGATTCCTCTTTCTTTGGTGTTGGCGGTTGTAGACGTTTGGCAGGGGTCTCCTCAGAACATGTCCGATTACCAGACGACTCAGCTTGTCGAGCCGGTCGGCATCGCCGAGAACGGAGAGGTCGTTTCGGCTGACGACCCATCTGCTGTTGAAGTAGTGGACGAGATGGTCGTTCCCATGGGGCCTCAGGCGAGCCAGGTTGCCATTAAGCAGCTCGGCACCAACGGAGGCGGCTATAACGGAGTGAATTCCGCGAGTGCACTGGAGAACCCCACGCCGCTGAGCAATCTGCTTCAATGCGTCAGTTTGCTGCTCGTTCCCGTTGCCTTGGTGTTTTCTTTCGGCCGTTTCGTGAACGATCGCCGTCAGGGCCATGCGATATTCTTCTCGATGTTTGCCATCCTTATGGTCGCCCTGTTTGCTGTCGGGTATTTCGAGATGGCGGGCACGCCCCAGCTTGCTCAAGACGGCGCGGTCTACATGGGGCAGGTGGGCCAGTCCGGGGGCAACATGGAAGGCAAGGAGACTCGTTTCGGCGTGACCGACTCTGCGCTGTGGGCGACGTTTACCACGGCGGCTTCCAATGGCTCGGTGAATTCTATGCACGATTCGTTTACCCCGATGGGGGGTATGGTGCCGATGCTGCTCATGCAGTTGGGCGAAATCATCTTCGGCGGTATAGGATGCGGCCTGTATTCCATGATCGGTTTTGTGATTTTGACTGTGTTCATCGCCGGTTTGATGGTGGGGCGCACGCCTGAATACCTGGGCAAGAAGATCGGTCCCAAAGAGATGCGTATGGCGGTGGTGCTCGCCATCTGCACGCCTGTGGTCATCTTGATCGGCGCGGCGGCAATGTGCTTGGACCCGGCTACGTTCGCCAGCCTTTCCAACTCGGGTCCGCACGGCTTTTCCGAAGTGCTCTATGCGGCTACGTCGGCGGGCGCCAACAATGGCTCGGCCTTCGCGGGCATGAATTGCAACACGCCGTTTCTCAACATGGTGCTCGGCCTCGAGATGCTGGCTAATCGCTTCATTCCTATGGCTGCCGCGTTGTGCCTGGCTGGAAGCTTGGCGAATCGCCAAAAGGTAGCTGTTTCGGCGGGAACGCTGTCCACGGCCAATGGCATGTTCGTATTCCTCTTGATTCTGATTGTTTTGCTCATCGCAGCGCTTTCCATGTTGCCCGCCTTGGCGCTGGGTCCCGTGGCAGAGCAGCTTCAGATGATGCATTAGGAAAGGGTGTGAGCTAAGGTGAAATCCGTTTCCAAGACGGCGAGCGATTCTCGCGCTCAGGCGATGAGCGCCGTATCGGGAGCCTTCGCGAAGCTCGCGTTTCGCGAGCAGGCGAAAAACCCCGTTATGCTCATGGTTTACGTTTCGGCCATATTGACGACGGCTTTGTTCGTATTGAGCTTGTTTGGCGTGGCGGATTCGAAGCCCGGCTATATTTGCGCGATTGCAGTGGTGCTGTGGTTGACGGTGCTGTTTGCCAATTTCGCCGAGTCTTTGGCGGAGGGTCGCGGCAAGGCCCAGGCGGACAGTCTTCGTGCGGCGAAAAAGGACGTCGCTGCTCTTAAACTTAACGACTGTCTGGCCGCCCGTGGTAGCCATGAGGCTGATCCTGCGGCATTCTACGAGCGTGAGGCCGTCGAAGTATCCTCGAGCGAGTTGGGTTGCGAAGATGTAGTGTTCGTGCGGGCAGGCGATCAGATTCCGGCTGACGGCGAAGTCATCGTGGGCGCGGCGTCGGTCGATGAATCCGCCATCACGGGCGAATCCGCCCCGGTCATTCGCGAATCGGGCGGTGATCGCTCCAGCGTTACCGGTGGCACGACGGTTCTTTCCGACTGGTTGGTGCTTCGCGTTACCCAAGAGCGCGGCAAGAGCTTTTTGGACCAGATGATCTCTATGGTCGAGGCCGCTTCGCGCAAGCGCACCCCCAACGAGATTGCTCTACAGATTCTCCTTGTGGCTTTGACCATCGTGTTCTTGCTGGTCACCATGTCTTTGTTTACGTTCAGCGATTTCGGCGCGCAGCTTGCGGATATGGGTAATCCCACCACGATTACCAGCTTGGTCGCTCTGTTCGTATGCCTTGCCCCCACGACGATCGGCGCTTTGCTTTCTGCAATCGGCATCGCAGGCATGAGCCGTCTCAATCGCGCCAACGTGCTCGCCATGAGCGGCCGTGCGGTTGAAGCCGCCGGCGACGTCGATATCCTGATGTTGGACAAGACGGGCACCATCACACTCGGCAACCGTCAGGCATGCGAATTCGTGCCGGTGGACGGCGCCGCCGAAGAGGAGCTTGCCGATGCGGCCCAGTTGGCGAGTCTGACCGACGAAACCCCCGAGGGCCGCTCTATCGTGGTGCTTGCCAAGGAGCGTTTCGGGATTCGCGGCCGTGATTTGGAAGGCGCGGGCATGGAAAGCATTCCGTTTACCGCGCAGACGCGCATGAGCGGTGTCAACTTTGACGGCCACGAGATTCGCAAAGGTGCTGCCGACGCCGTGCGTTCCTACGTGGAGTCCTATGGCGGAACGTACAGCGACGAATGCCGTTGCGTCGTGGAGGAAATCTCGCGTGCCGGTGGCACTCCGCTGCTCGTCGCCCGCGACCATGCGATTCTTGGCGTGGTGTACCTGAAAGACGTCGTCAAGCAGGGCATCAAGGAGAATTTTGCTTCGTTACGCAAGATGGGCATCAAGACCATCATGATCACGGGAGACAATCCCATGACCGCCGCCGCTATTGCCGCTGAGGCCGGCGTGGACGACTTCCTGGCTGAGGCGACGCCGGAAAGCAAGCTTGATGCCATTCGCCAGTATCAGGCCGAAGGTCATATGGTGGCCATGACCGGCGACGGTACCAATGACGCCCCTGCGCTTGCCCAGGCCGATGTCGCCGTGGCTATGAATTCCGGCACGCAGGCCGCTAAAGAAGCAGGCAATATGGTCGACTTGGATTCGAACCCCACCAAGCTGATTGATGTCGTGCGCATTGGCAAGCAGCTTCTCATGACCCGAGGAAGCCTGACCACGTTTTCCATCGCGAATGACCTGGCGAAGTATTTCGCCATCATCCCGGCGTTGTTCGTGGGGCTGTATCCGCAGCTTGAGGTGCTCAACATCATGCATCTTGCGAGTCCCGAATCGGCGATTCTTTCGGCGATTGTCTACAACGCATTGATCATCGTGGTTCTTATCCCCTTGGCGCTTAAAGGCGTGAAATATCGCGAGGTCTCTTCGAGCAAGCTGCTTGCTCATAATCTGCTGGTATATGGTCTGGGCGGCATCATTCTTCCGTTCATCGCAATCAAAGCTATCGACGTGATCTTTGTTGCATGCGTGTTGGCATAGGCGAAAGGACGAAACGCATTATGAAATGCATCGAGAATTGGGCGAAGGGTTTTGCGTTGTTCGCCGGCGCGACGCTTGTCTGCGGCGCTTTGTACACGGCGGTCGTTACGCTGGTCGCTCAGGTGGCATTCCCCTATCAGGCGAACGGCAGTTTCGTTGAGGGTTCCGACGGCAATCGCTACTCTATGCTGGTTGGCCAGAGCTATTCCGACGAAGGGCATATGTGGGGTCGCGTTCAGAACTACAACGCCGAGACATTTGTGGGAGAAGACGGTTCCATCCGACTGTGGGCCGGTCCATCCAACATCAGTCCTGCAAGCGAGGACTTCGAGTCGTCCGTTGCCGAGCGCGTAGCTGGAATCCGCGCTGCTCACCCCGAGCATGCAGGCGAACCTGTGCCGAGCGATTTGGTAACATGCTCGGGTTCTGGTTTCGATCCGCACATCTCTCCCGCGGCCGCAGAGTATCAGGTGGAGCGTTTGGCGAAGAATACCGGTAAATCCGAAGAGGAAATCCGTACTATTATCCGCGAATGTACAGATGGGCCGCAGTTCGGCATCTTGGGAGATGCGACCGTAAATGTGCTGAAGGTCAATCTGATGCTTGACGGAATCTTGTAGCGGTCGGTTTGCGGTTGTGTACCGTAGGTTGTAACGGCTTGCGATAAGCGAGCGTCGAAGAGGGCGGGCGAAAGCCGCGCCCCTTCGGCGTTTCGACAGAGAAAGCGAGTGGTCGTGGAGTTCGAAAAGATGAAGCAAAGCCCCGACGACTTGCTTCGTCGCATCAAGATGGACGAGGCAAGTGCGGACGAGACGCAGGGTCGCCTGAAAATATTTTTCGGGTATGCCGCAGGTGTTGGCAAAACGTACGCGATGCTGGATGCCGCACATGATGCTCTCGCACAGGGGTTTGACGTGGTGGTGGGCTATGTCGAGCCTCACCAGCGCCCGGCGACGTCTGCATTGCTTGAAGGGCTGGAAAGCATTCCTTCTGCCATGGTGCAGCATAAAGGGATGGCGTTGCGCGAATTCGACCTTGATGCCGCGTTGGAGCGCCGCCCCCAAATTGTTCTGGTCGACGAGCTTGCCCATACCAATGCTGACGGATGTCGCCATAAAAAGCGCTATCAGGATGTCGAAGAGCTGCTGCGTGCGGGTATTAACGTGTACACCACCATGAACGTTCAGCATTTGGAGAGCTTGAACGATAAGGTGGCGGCCATTACTCAGGTTCCCGTTCACGAGCGAGTTCCCGACCGTGTCTTTGATCGGGCCGCTTCAGTCGAGCTGATAGATATCGAGCCCGAGGAACTGATCGAGCGCCTGAATGCTGGCAAGATTTACAAGACCGACCAAGCAAGGCGGGCGTTGTCGCATTTTTTCACCAAGAAGAATCTGGCGGCGTTGCGAGAAATAGCCCTGCGTCGCACGGCCGACCGTTTGAATCGCAACTCCTACGCCTCCGGTCTTGGCGCGGGTGAGGATGTCTTGCTGTACGTGAGCGAGCGCCCCGGTGACGTGCGCGCCATCCGTGCTGCTGCGAATATGGCCCAGACGTATCATGGAAACCTGGTCGCGCTGGTAGTCGAATCTTCCGCAGGAGGACGTGCGTTGGGTGCGGAGGAGGAAAGGGCCCTGCGTTCGAACGTGGCGCTGGCAGAGGAGCTTGGCGCGCATGTCGTCACCGTTCAGGGCGACGATCCCGCCGTCCAGATTGCGCAATACGCCCCCGCGGCGGGAATCGGCCGCGTGGTTTTGGGGTCTTCGGGAAACGAAGGACGCTATTTCGGCTTCGGCGAGACGATGGCGAAGCGCTTGATGCGTTTAGCCTCGGGTCTTTGCGTTTCCGTCGTTCCCGATGCCAGCGCGGCGCATCGCGTCACGGCGGTGCAATCGCCCATTTTGCGTTTTTCATTACGTGATGTCTGGATTGCTTTGGCTGCAACTGTCGTCTCGTGCTTGGTAGGCTTCGGCGCGTTTCAGACGGGGTTCGGATCGTCGGTGGTGCCGATGCTCTTTTTGCTCTCTATTGTGATTTTCGCGCGTTTCGCCGACACGGTGACGTATAGCTTGGCGGCGGCTCTTGTCGGCATGTTCGCGTATAACTTCTTCTTCACATATCCGCGCTTCACGTTGATGGCGAATGGCTTGAGCTATCCGCTCGTCTTCGCTTGTCTGGCTATAGGGGGTTTCGCCATTTCTCTTTTGACTGTGCGGATGAAGACGCAATCCGTGCAGGCGGTGCGTAGGGCATACCGCACTGAGGTCTTGATTGATACGAGTCGCCGTCTTCGCCGTGCAACGACGGTCGACGAATGTCTCGCCATTGCGGCAAATCAGGTTATCAAGCTTTTGAACAGGCCTGTTGCTATGTACGATGCGGACGGTCAGGCGCGTTTGGGCGAACTGGCCATTTTCGACCTGCCGGGAACGGAGGGAGAGTCGTCCGGTATGGCCGACGAACGCGAGCGTGCAGTGGCCGCATGGGTGGCCGCCAATGACGAGCGGGCGGGTGCGACGACGAGCACGCTGATGGATTCGAAATGCCTGTACCTGCCGATTCACGGCAAAGACCGCGTGCACGGGGTTGCGGGCATCTTAATCGCGGACGAGGGGGAAATCGGGTCGTTCGAAAAAAACCTGCTCGTGGCCATTTTGGAAGAGGTCGGGCAGACCATGGAGCGCATCAGGCTTTTCCAAGAGGCCCAGGAGATGAAGGTGAAAGCGGAAACGGAATCGTTGCGGTCGAAACTGCTGCGCTCGGTGAGCCACGACCTGCGTACGCCTTTGACTAGCATTTCGGGAAATGCCGAGGTCTTGATGGAAAGCGGCGACCGCATCGATTTCTCCCGGCGCCTTGCGCTGTACCGCGATATTCGCGAGGATTCGTTGTGGTTGGTCGATTTGGTGGAGAATCTGCTCGCGGTCACGAGGGCGGAGGAGGGCAGGCTCGATTTAAACATTCAAGCCGAGGTTGTTTCCGACGTTATGGAGGAGGCGGTGCGCCATTGCGAGCGGCATGCCGACGCTCATGCGATTCGTATCGATTCCGAAGGAGAACTGCTGCTTGCGAGCATGGATGCTCGCTTGGTCGTGCAGGTTCTGGTCAATTTGATAGGCAATGCGGTGAATTATACGCCTGCGGAAAGCACGGTTGTTCTTTCCGCGCACAAGCATGGTTCGTGGATTCGCATAGATGTGGCGGACAACGGTCTCGGCATCGTAGACGAGGAGAAATCGTACGTTTTCGACATGTTTTACAATGGTTCGCACGAACGCGGCGACCATCGTCGTGGCATGGGGTTAGGCCTTGCGTTGTGCAAGTCTATCGTCGAGGCCCACGGCGGCCGCATTGGCGTGAGAGACGCGTGCCCGCATGGCTGCATATTCTGG
>USEQ01000038.1 GCA_900553655.1 uncultured Slackia sp.
CATATGCCCTTTTGCGGGCGAAGCCGTCCACAATACACTCACAAGGGCCGTACGGTTCCGCCACGTTTCATGCCTGCTTCGCCCACAAAACCCGAAACGCGAAATATGCCGCAAGCAAAGAGGGGGCTCCGACGAGCCCCCTCTTGAACGATAACGCACGAAGCGTCTATTTCTTATTCGCTTTGCGGCGGTCGGTTGCGGAAAGCAGACGCTTGCGCAGACGGATGCTTTGAGGCGTCACTTCGACCAATTCGTCGTCTTCGATGTACTCGAGAGCCTCTTCGAGCGTAAACGTGACAGGAGGCGTGAGCTGAATGGCCTTGTCAGCACTCGAGGAGCGCTGATTGCCGAGAGACTTCGCCTTCTCCACATTGACGACCATGTCGCCTTCCTTCGCGCTCTCTCCAACGATCATGCCTTCATAGCATTCGTCGCCAGGGCTCACGAAAAGACGTCCGCGCTCTTGAAGCGTATCGAGTGCATACGCAACGGCCTTGCCCGTGCTCATGGCAATCATGCCACCGTTTTTACGACCGGTCATATCGCCCGAGAACGGACCATATTCGCGAAAATGGTGGAATAGAACGGCCTCGCCATGGCTTACGTTCAGCACACGGGTCTTCAGACCCATCGTGCCCCGGGAAGGAATACGGAACGTAAGGTGGGTGAGGGTTTCGTCGGTGACCATGTCCTCCATGATGCCGCCGGCGGTGCCCAGAACCTCGATGACCTTGCCGGCGTAATCATTGGGAACGTCGACCGTAGCCTCCTCGATGGGCTCAAGCTTATTGCCGTTTTCGTCCGTCTTGTACACGACCTGGGGACGACCGACCTGGAATTCGAATCCTTCGCGACGCATGGTCTCCATGAGAACGGACAGGTGAAGGACGCCTCGGCCCGCGACGCGAACGCCGGAATGGTCCTCCGTCTCCTCGATGCGCATGGAAATATTGCTTTCCTTCTCACGCATCAGACGCTCCTTCAGCTGGCGAGCGCCGACGATATCGCCCTCGCGGCCAACAATCGGGCTCGTTGACGCCTCGAACACGACAGCCATCGTAGGCTCTTCGACGGCAATGGGCTCAAGCTCGACCGGATTCTCGCGGTCGGTGATGATATCTCCAATGTCGGCATCCTCTATGCCGATGACCGCGATGATATCGCCCGCCTGAGCCTCAGGGACTTCGACCTTGCCGAGATTCTCAAACGTATAGACCTTGCGAACCTGCGCGTTGTACTCGCTGCCATCGGCCTTCTTGACCAACACGAGCTCTTTTTCGTGCATAACGCCGCTATGGAGGCGACCGATGCCAATACGACCCTCGTAGCTGCTATGGTCGATGGTGCACACCTGCAAAGCAACCGGAGCTTCCACCTCCACCTCGGGAGCAGGAATCTCCTCCAGGATGGTATCGAGCAGCGGAACCATATCCATATTGCCGTCTTCGGGGTCGAAGCGGGCATAGCCGTTTACCGCAGAGGCGTACACTACGGGGAAGTCGAGCTGTTCATCGGAGGCGCCAAGCTCAACCATAAGGTCGAACACCTTGTCGACCGCACCTTCCGGATTCGCATTCGGGCGGTCTATCTTGTTCACAACCACTACGATACGCAGGCCGAGCTCCAGGGCGTGAGACAGGACGAAACGAGTCTGAGGCTTGGGTCCTTCGTAGGCGTCGACGATAAGCAGGGCACCGTCCGCCATATTGAGAACACGCTCTACCTCTCCGCCGAAATCGGCATGTCCAGGCGTGTCGATGACGTTAATCTTGGTGTCCTTGTATCGAATGGAGATGTTCTTGGACAAAATGGTAATGCCGCGCTCTCGCTCCTGATCGTTGCTGTCGAGCACGCGTTCCTCGACCTGCTGGTTGCTGCGAAAGACGTTGGCGGCAAACAGCAGGCGATCGACCATCGTGGTCTTGCCATGGTCGACGTGGGCGATGATGGCCACGTTTCTAAGCTGTTCTTGTTTCATGGTTATTCTTCTTCCCATTCTTCTTCGATGCTGCGTTTTTGCAGTTCGATCTCTTTCAGATGCTCGTTTATCGTCGAAATGTTCTGGTGGGTCGAGATGAAAGACACGATGCCCCATATCACCAAGGTACCGGAAATAGCAGCGACCCATACAATACGCCTTAGGAGCACCACCCCCACCGCGCCTGCTGCCATCATGATGAGGGCGTTGCGGCGCTCGTCGTAAAGGGCATCGCGCTGCGCCATAAGCTGCGTTCGTGCAGCCGCCAAACCCGCAAGCTTCGCCTCCGCGAAATGGGGGGGAGGAGCCGACCCGGAGCGAGACGAACCCGGCGAAGACTTCGACCCGCGTCCGCTTGAGAGATAGTCATATGCGTCCTGAAGGCGCTTGAACTGTTCGGTCGCCCTGTCTTGCAACTTCGCGTTGCCGGCAAACCTGTCTGGATGCAGGATTTGAACGCACTCTTTGTAGGCGACTTTAATATCCCGATCCGTGGCGTCATCATCAAGCCCGAGAATATTAAGCGCTTCTATGCGGTTCACCCCGCCTCCTTTCGAATCGGCCAGATTCCTGATTTTTTACGGCGTGCCATTATAGCATCGGACGCAGGAACGCTAGCCGCCCTGCAGAAAACAGTCAAACGCCGTTATAAGCAAAAACGCCGGCTCGTAAGCCGGCGTTAATATTCATGGTGGAGCTTAGGGGGATCGAACCCCTGACCTCAGGCTTGCAAAGCCCGCGCTCTCCCAGCTGAGCTAAAGCCCCATGGAGATTACACTTTTTGAATAAACGCTCCACCGGCTCGTGGCTCACGGTGGAGCGTTTATTTATCGCGGATGGTGGGCCTGACAAGACTCGAACTTGTGACCTCACGCTTATCAGGCGTGCGCTCTAACCACCTGAGCTACAGGCCCGCGAAAAGTGCTCCGCTATAATACAACGCTGATTTCTATTTGCCAAGCACTTTTTTGGAAAATTTTCGGCATTTCGACTCATTTGTAGCGAATTAAGCCTTCAATAATCAATAAAACACCAGGTCAAACAATATTTTACAAAGTAGGAAAATATTTTAAAAAATTTCGAAATAAAGCCGCTTTCCTGATTCGAGGTAAGAAAAAAGAGGCCCAATGCCTCTTTTTTCTTACCTCATTTTTTTCAGCCAGAACCACATTAATCCATTTCGGAAGATGCGGGATTTTCTTCAACGCCGTCTTCGCCGCCGTTTTCGCCGGCAAAAACGCCGCCCGACTCCAACTGCTCGAGGTCGGCCTCGAGGTCATTGTCTTCTTCGGACCCATCGTTCGGCTTTTCCTTCGCCGAATCCGTCGCGATTGCCACAGCCGTCACCTTATCTTCTTCGGCAACGTTCATGACTCGCACGCCCTGTGTGGAGCGCCCAAGCTGGCTCACATCTTCGACCGAAGTGCGAATGACAACTCCTTCTTCCGAAATAATCATGAGCTCGTCGGCTTCCCTTACGACCTTCATCGCCGTCAGAAGACCCTTCTTCTCCGTCATGGTGATAGTGAAGACGCCCTGGCCGCCGCGATGGTGCTCGGGGTATTCCGATACCGGAGTACGCTTTCCGTATCCTTTCTCAGTGATGACAAACAGCTCAGTATCGGGCTTGGCAATCTCCATGCCCAAGACCTTGACGTCACCAGGCACCGTCATGCCACGCACGCCCATGGTGTCGCGTCCCATGGCTCGAGCCTCGGATTCATCCCACATGATAGCTTTGCCGGCGCTCGACACCATCATGACCTTCTCGCCCCGCTTCACGCGACGCACGGCGATCAGGCTGTCGCCCTCCTTGAGGTTGATAGCAATCAACCCGTCGCGGCGCGTGCGGTCGTACAAGCCCATGGAGGTTTTCTTCACCATGCCCTGCTCGGTTCCGAACATGAGGAACTCATCCTCGGGGAAGTCCTTCGTCGCGATGATGGCGGAAATCGTCTCCCCCTTAGCGAGAGGCAACAGGTTCACGATAGCCGTTCCGCGAGCATGACGGCTTGCCTCGGGCAGTTCATACACTTTCAGACGGTACACCTTCCCAGCAGTCGAGAAGAACAGCATGTAGCTGTGGGTCGACGCCACGAACAGATGCTCTACGAAGTCGTTGTCTTTCAGGTTCACGCCCTGCATGCCCTTGCCGCCGCGTTTCTGCTGGCGATACGTTGCGACGGGGAGGCGCTTCACGTAACCAGCCTTGGTCACCGTAACGACCATATCCTCTTCGGCAATCAAATCCTCCATGTCGAGATCCTTCGCCGCGGTGGAAAGGAGCGTCCGGCGCGGAGTGTTGAATTTGTTCTTTATCTCCTGAAGCTCTTCCTTGATAACCTGACGCATCAAGACCTCATCAGACAGGATCTGTTTGTAGTACGCGATTTTCTCGCGCAGTTCTTCCAGTTCATCTTCGAGCTTATGTCGTTCCAAGCCGGTAAGACGACGCAGGCGCATTTCGAGAATAGCCGCCGTCTGGGCTTCGGAAAGATTGAAGCGCTCGATCAACTTCGCAGAAGCTTCCTTGTCGGTCTGGGAGCCGCGAATGATGGCGATGACCTCGTCGATGTTATCGAGCGCGACAAGCAGGCCTTCCAGGATATGAGCGCGCTCCTCGGCCTTGCGCAAGTCGTAGCGCGTGCGACGGATGATAACGTCCTCTTGGTGCTTGATATAGTGGAACAGCATCTCTTTGAGCGAAAGCGTGTGAGGAACGCCGTCCACAAGAGCAAGCATGTTGACGCCCCAGCCCACCTGGAGCTGCGTGTGCTTGTACAGCTTATTGAGCACAACTTGCGGAATGGCATTCTGCTTCAATTCGATGATGATATCGACCGGGCTGTTGCGGTCGGCGCCGTCATGCACGTTCGAGATTTCAGGAAGCTTCTTTTCGCGAATGAGTTCTCCAAGCTTCTGCATCAGGTTCGTTCGGTTGACCTGATAGGGAATCTCGGTGATGACGATCGAACTCTTCCCGTTCTTGCCTTCGACAATCTTATGCTTTGCGCGAATAGTGAGGCTTCCACGTCCGGTTTCATACGCGTCAACAATTCCCTTGCGACCCATGACGATGCCCCCGGTAGGGAAGTCGGGGCCGGGGAGAACCTTCATGAGCTCTTCGGTGGTCACGTCAGGATTGTCGAGCATCAGGCACGTAGCGTCGATGGTCTCGCCGAGATTGTGCGGGGGGATATTCGTCGCCATGCCGACGGCGATGCCGTTCGATCCGTTAACCAAGAGGTTCGGGAAACGCGCAGGCAACACCTCAGGCTCCTGCAGGCTCTCGTCGTAGTTAGGACGCCAATCCACCGTTTCTTTCTCGAGATCGCGCAGAAGCTCCATGGCAGGCTTCGCCAAACGCGCCTCGGTGTAACGCATGGCCGCGGCAGAGTCGCCGTCGATGCTTCCGAAGTTTCCGTGACCGTCGACCAAAGGAACGCGCATGGAGAAATCCTGGGCCAAACGGACCATGGTGTCGTACACGGCAAAGTCGCCATGGGGATGGTATTTGCCGATAACGTCGCCGACCGTGCGGGCGGATTTGCTGTGCGGACGATTCGGGGTGATTCCGCTGTCGTACATCGCGTACAGGATACGGCGATGAACCGGCTTGAGGCCGTCGCGCACATCGGGGAGCGCACGCGACATGATAACGCTCATTGAATATTCGAGGAACGACGTACGCATCTCTTTGCCGAGCTCGGCGGATTTGACGCCGGCAGCTCCAGAGTCGATTTCGTCGAATTTTTGTTCAGCCACGATTCTTCCTCCAACGTAGAAATCGTAGTTCCGTCATTTGCAAAGCGCATGAAACGCCTGGGTGTTTCACGTGAAACACCCAACGCTCCGGCGCCATCGTATCGCTCGATAGCCAGGGCGCCGGACCGCGGTGCTAGATATCCAGGAAGCGAACGTCACGAGCGTGCTTCTGGATGAACTCCTTGCGGGGCTCGACCTGGTCGCCCATGAGTTCGGAACCCGCAAGCTCCGCAGCGGCGGCGTCCTCGATGCTCACCTGCAAAAGCGTGCGCGTCTCAGGCTCCATCGTGGTTTCCCACAGCTGTTCAGGATCCATCTCGCCGAGGCCTTTGTAGCGCTGCATGTCGTATTTCTCGGCATCGTCGCCGAGCTCTTCCATCAGGGCGTCTTTCGCCTCGTCATTGAAGAGGTATTTCAAGATTTTGCCCGACTTCGAGTTCTTCTTCTTCAGACCGTACAGCGGAGGCTGCGCGATGTATATGTACCCACGGCTGATGAGATCGGGCATGTAGCGGTAGAAGAACGTAAGCAGCAAGCAGCGGATATGGGCTCCGTCAACATCGGCATCGGTCATGATGATGATGCGATGATAGCGAGCAGCATCACCGTTGTAGTCATCCCCGATGTTCGTGCCGATGGCCGTAATGAGGCTCGAAATGGTATCGCTCGACAAGGCTCGGTTAAGACCGGCGCGCTCAACATTCAAGATTTTACCGCGCAAGGGCAGGATGGCCTGATACTTGCGGTCGCGAGCCTGCTTTGCCGACCCTCCTGCCGAATCGCCCTCGACAATGAAGATTTCGGACAACGCCGGGTCCTTGCTCGAGCAGTCAGCAAGTTTGCCGGGCATGCTGAAGCTGTCGAGTACGCCCTTGCGACGAGTCATCTCGCGCGCCTTACGAGCAGCCTCGCGTGCTTTGAGAGCCTGGGTCGCCTTACCGATGATTCGCTTCGCGGGAGCCGGGTTCTCTTCGAGGAACTCAGCGAGCCCCTTCGTAACCGCCCCCTGGACAAGACCGCGAATCTCCGTGTTTCCAAGCTTGGTTTTCGTCTGGCCCTCAAACTGGGGGTCGTGCAGCTTCACGCTGATGATGGCCGCGAGACCCTCGCGCGTATCGTCGCCGGAAAGGTTGCTGTCCTTTTCTTTCAAGATTCCGTGCGTGCGCGCGTAGTCGTTAATCGTGCGAGTCAAGGCGTTCTTGAAACCGTCGAGGTGAGTACCGCCCTCGTGGGTGTTGATGTTGTTGGCGAATGCCAAAATGCCGTTCGAGGAGTAGCTGCTCGACCACTGCATGGCGATTTCGACCGTGCCATCATCGCTTTCCGCCTCAAAATAAATCGGCTTGTTGAGGGTTTCTTTCCCTTCGTTGATGTAATTGACGAAGTCCACAATGCCACCAGCGAACTGGAACGTTTCGCTTTTCGGCTTGCCATCCCCATCAAGGTCGCGCTCGTCGGTCAACTCGATATGAAGGCCTTTATTCAGAAAGGCCATCTCGCGAAAACGCTGCGCAAGTGTGCTGTAGTCGTAGACGAGTGTCTCGGTGAACACTTCGGGATCGGGCCAAAACGTGGTCTTGGTTCCCGTTCCTTCCGCATCCCCGATGCGGCGGAGTTTTTCCACCGTTTTACCGCGCTCGAACGCAATGAAATACAGCCCGCCGTCGCGCTTGACCTCGACTTCAAGACGCGTGGAAAGAGCATTGACGCAAGAAACGCCGACGCCATGAAGGCCGCCGGAAACCTTGTATCCCTCGCCGCCGAACTTGCCGCCCGCGTGAAGAATGGTGAGAACGACTTCAACCGTGGGAATTTTCTCCTTCGGATGCTCATCGATGGGAATGCCGCGGCCGTTGTCTACAACCGTAATGGAGTTGTCCTCGTGAATGGTCACGTCGATCTTCGTGCAGAATCCAGCCAGAGCCTCGTCGACAGAATTATCGACGACCTCGTAGACTAGGTGATGAAGACCGCGCGGACCAGTGGAGCCGATGTACATACCAGGACGTTTGCGGACCGCTTCCAGGCCCTCGAGCACCTGGATATCCGAACCATCGTAATGGCCGGGGTTTTTCTGTGCCACGTGCGTACTCCTTTTCTGGTTCTGTTTGCGGGCTGGGGAATTGACGGGAAACTTTCTATACCGCACGGCCCAACACGCTGCGGCCGCGGGCGGAATCTGTTTTCCAGCAATCTATAAATTCTACCATAAATCGGCGTTTCATAGACCCACTAAACAGCGCGTTTAAGATGCTTCACATCCCTTACAAGGCTCGATTATTGCTTTTTCTTTTTTCTAGGCCAGATTTCCACTCCAAATCGGAAATCATCGCTTTCAAAAGCGACTTGCGAAGACGCTCGTCAGAAATGAGGGAGCACTGCTCTTCCAGCTCCGCCCGCCTCTCTTCGGAAAGAGGAACGCGAACCGCAGGCTCCACATAAAACGGAGTGCCATCTTGGTCCCGAAACGGATAGTTCCGCTTGTACCTGCCGCGGGAGATGAGAATTTTGAATTCTTCGATCTCCTCGTTGAACTTCTGCAGGAACTTAAGCTTGATCAATTCCCTTCGTGCGTTGAGTTCGGCGGCGAACATGCTGTCGTCGACGTAGACGATAAGTGTCTTCCCTTCGCCATCGCGAACGATGTAGACGGCGTTCGTATGGTCGAGAAAGACAGGATCCACAGCCTCGCGCCACATTTGTTTCACCTTGTTCGCCCGCGCAGCCTTCGCGGCAAGCTCGCTCGACCCCGCCGTCGACCTAAGGCTGTTTTGCAAAACGGAAGAAAACGGTTTCATCGAGCTCACCGCAACCCGCCTTTCAGCTCCACAACGCTGGCTGCATCCAGCGCAGTCTCCTCGAAAAAAGAAGTATCGGTGGTTGTCACGAATACCTG
>USEQ01000039.1 GCA_900553655.1 uncultured Slackia sp.
CGTGGATATCGCGTGTAATCGTCAAAAGAAGTCAAAGCCGGGCACTTTTCTTCATAGCCGATACCGAAGAGCAGTTTCTTTTCCATTCGACGCCAAAACGCAACGTTCAGACAATCAGGAACATGCCCCATTACCTGGTAATATAGTTTACGCAGGAAGCTTTTCTGAGTCCTGCCTTCATGTCTATAGAGATACTTTGCAGTGAGGCGATCGATGGCGGTTACCGCAAAGTCAAAGCGGTGCCGATCTTCAGAGCCTTTCTCGGGGCAGGGAAATAGCGGAAATATATCCAAACAAACGCCCCATTCCGCATGGATATCCACGTATTCATGCGGCAAAGATGTGCTACTCGTCACGCCAATACGTTGCCATGGGATGAAATTGCAAGGATTGTCCTCGTGAACTTGCAGGTAAAACCCATCAGAAAGCTCCGTACGACACAACTCGCGAAAACGCATATAATCTTCGGCGGGCATAAGAACATCAATGTCGTCATCCCACGGAATGAAACCTTTGTGGCGAATCGCCCCCAAAAGAGACCCATACGCAAGCCACCAGGTCAAACCGTTCTCTTCGCAAATTCGCTTGAATTCATGAAGGATACCCATTTGAAAGAGCTGGAAATCGCGCAGGGCGACCCTGTTATTCGTGCATCCATTTTGATGCTGGCCAGGCATAGAGCCTCCCATTCAATCTTTGCCATCAATCAGTCAATCGAGGCTATATTATACGCATGCCGCGAGTCCAGATAAGCCCACAGGCAATGTCCCACGAAACGCAAACACATGTGTCTGAGACTCTACGACAAATTCATAAAACAATTTGCCCGCAAATCATGCGCAACTAATATCATTTATCTATGCGTCTTCGCATGCAAGCCACCACAACGATCGAAAGCTTATCCCAGGAGATGACCATGAAAAAAATCACCCTCGAGGAGTCGAAGCGACTCCAACTTGATATTCTTGATGCCTTTGATGCATTTTGCCAAAAAAACGAACTGCGCTACATGCTTGCGTACGGAACCTTGCTAGGAGCCGTACGCCACAAGGGCTTTATTCCGTGGGATGACGATATCGACCTCTATATGCCCATCGAGGACTACCGTAAAATGGCCGATATTCTCAATCAGAAACAAAACAACGGCTTTTTCAGCGAACGCTATCGAGTGGCGGGGATGCTCATTGACAGCACGATTCCCTACCACCAAACCTTCGCAAAAATCTATGACAACAAAACCACCGCAGAAATCTCAACCCTTAGAAGTGACCTGGGATTTAAAGAAGGAATTTTTATCGACATCTTCCCCATCGCAGGCCTTCCTGATGATGACGCAAAGCGCATGAAAATGATGAAAGAAATGAAGCACGCAAACAATATGCTCTATTGGGCCACGCGCAAAATCGAATTTTCGGATTTCACTCCCGCTCATCCTCGCACGTCACTTTACAATTTCATCGATTGGGTTGCTTCTCATAAAAAACCTTTTCAGCAATGGATGGCAGATTACCAGGCTCTCTTCGAACAGCTCCCTGCCGTAGAAGAGGCCACGATTGCGACTGAAATCAAAACTTATCTGAGGACAGGCTCGGACAAATACCTAAGCAATCCATGGCTTCCGATTACCACATTGGAATTCGAAGGACGTCAATACCCTGTTCCCAACGACTACGGCACCGTCCTGAAAAGAGACTACGGTGACTATATGCAGCTCCCGCCAAAAGACCAGCAGCAGCCCAGCCACGACCAAGATTTCTTCCTACTTGACTAGCTGGCATCGACCATTTCATGCGAAAGGGACGCGGTTGGTTTACGTCCCTTTCGCATATCGCACGCATAAGCCTCAAACGCTACATCTTGTAGCGCGGATCGATTTCCTGCAGTTCCACCAACGAATCGATCTCATCGATATCATCGAACGTGCAGTCTTCGATGAACACTTCGTAATTATCGCGACGAAGCACGCAGGGCACATCGTCCCAAAAACGCTGCTTGGTTTCGTCGCACGAATCGAACTCCTCCTGAAGATCGCGCGCAAGCTTCGCGCCGTCTTCGGCCGTCCAATAGCTGATACCATACATATGATGGCAATCCGTGCCGCCCTTGTGCAGGTCGACGATGCGGCCCTCTTCGGTATCAAAGCACCAATCGGGCGTTTCTTCCACCGGCACGCCCATGTAGCACGAACGATAGCGGTATTTCTTCAAAAGCGCCGGGTTTTTCAGATACAAATCGCTCTCAAACGCATATGCGTTCTGGAAATGCTCTTTGGCCACGCATGCCGAAGAGATGTTGTTGGTGACCGCATAATCAGGGTTGTACAGCAACGTGATGGTGGGATAACGACGCTTGAGCACTTCGAAGCACTCGCTCATATAACCGGTCACGATGTAGATCTCAGTGACGTCGATCGCCAGCAGCGCGTCCAGCAAGCTTTCGATAATGCGCGTGCCATTCACATTGACCAGGGGTTTCGGCGTATTGATGGTAATCGGCATCATCCTGCTGCCAAAACCGCTCGCAAGAAGAACGGCGCGCTTCGCGCGATACGGCTCCAGCGCAGCAAGGTCGGCCTCAGTTGCCTCTCCCGCTTCGTATCTATCGTTGAGTGCGGTGAACTGTTCGTATGTAAGCGCTTCCACGGGCGCATCCTCTCTTCGTTTCGACACAAACACGAAATGCCGCTCGCTCACGAACGGCATTTCGAATGTTAGCGCAATTCCGCCTCCGCCGCATTCAGGGCGGCAAACTCTTCTTCGGGAGCATTGGCCACCAGATGCTTTTTCGCATACACGACGAAATACACCATGCCCACCGCATACACGCCGAGAACTCCGCATGCCGCAACCATATCCACGAAGAACGTGGACACGATGGCCACGCAGCTCAGGCAAAACGCAAGACCCGTAGTAAACACGCCGCCCGGAGTTTTGTAGCCGCGCTCCATCTTGGGATTGCGCACGCGCAAGATGAGCGCATACGACACGCAAGCGCCGAACACGGCGATATTCAAGATAAGATCGCCGTCGCGCATAACCGCCACCAACACAAGGCCGATAACCATCTGAATGGCCAACGCCACCGTAGGGGTCTTGCGCTTACCCGTGAGCGCAAGCACGTTGGGCAAATAGCCCGCACGGGACAATGCGAAAACCTGGCGCGAACCCGCATACATCAAGCTAAAGAAGCTCGCGATCAAGCCAGCAAGGCCCGCCCAGTTCACAAACGTGGCCAAGCCGCTCTGGCCGACCGCATTAAGGGCGTCCACCAGCGGCGCGTCAGAAGATGCCACCATCAAGGCGCCGGCGCCGCCGGCGGCAAACAGCAGGCTGCAAAAGCCCGTGGCAGCCAAGATGAACAGCGCTCCGATCAAGCCGCGCGGCATATCGCGCTTCGGATTCGCCGATTCCTCCGCCGCCAGCGGCACGCCTTCGACGCCTAAGAAAAACCAAATGCCGAACGGCAGCGAACCGATGACGCCGGCAATGCCCATAGGCAACGCTTCGCTCGAGCCGAACGATCCGTCGGCCGGCATGTTGAAGAGATTGGCCATATCGAAGTGAGGAACGATACCCGCAACAAACGCCGCCAACGCCACCACGGCGATCGCGCTCACTACGAACATGAACTTCAGCGCCTCACCCACGCCGATAGCATGAATGGCCGTGAACAGAGCATACACCGCGACAACGATGACAAACGGCGGCGTTCCTTCGGGAAGCAACCCCAACGCCAGGATGTAATTAGCGATAAACGTGGAAATCGCCGCAGGAGCGCACACATATTCGATGACAAGCGCCAAGCCCGTTGCGAACCCGGCGGTGCGACCCATGGCGCTACGCGCAAAGCCATAGCCCGCGCCCGCCGCAGGAATGGCGCTCGAAAGCTCGGCCAGGCCGAACACCGTGCACAGATACATGATGCCCATGATCAGCCACGCAATGGCAAGGCCGAGCCAGCCGCCATGCTCCATGCCGTAATTCCAGCCGGAAAAATCACCGCTGACGGTATATGCGACGCCAAGGCTTACCAAAAGCACCCAGCCCACTGCGCCGCCTTTCAGCGATCGCTTCTGAAAATACTCGTCGGATTCTATTGCGTCCACCTGCATCAGCTCCTTTCGGCTTCGCCATACAACTCTTCGGCAGCAGCTGCGAACTGCTTCGCCGCGCGATACCAGATATAGAGCCACTCGCCCACGGGAGCGCCCATGGCCTCTTTGTACATAGCCCACACGTACCAGTACCATCCCACTACAGAAACCGCAGCCAAGCAGTGACGCTGCTCCTGCAACGTGGCTTCTCGGCCGTAGTACAGCGGAAGAATTCCCAGCGTCTCCTCCACCGTGTAGCCCGAACCCTGCGCGACGAAGTTGCCCAGATCGCACGTCGGATCGCCCATGGCAGCATATTCCCAGTCAATCAGGCGCATTTCGTCGCCTTTCACAAGGAAATTGGGGCCGTAAAAATCGTTGTGGCACAGCACGGGTTCGCCCGCCTCGGCGTGCATCTTGTCCGCCACCGCGCCGATGCGCGCCGCAAGCTGTTCGAAATCGCGCGGAAGCGCATAGCGCATGTCCTTGAGAAGCTGGACGATCTTGACGGATTCGTCATGGAAGTCAAAGCTGAACGGGCTCTTCTTGCCGCTTTCGTGCAAAAGGCGAATCATCTGAAGCGCACGTGCGACCTGCGCTTCGTCGGCATAATCAAGCTCGGAACAACCTTCGATATAGCGCGAGATTTTCCAGCCCTCGGACGGTTCTTCGTAAATGAACGTGTCATCCAAGCCCAAATCGCGCGCGACGCCCAAAGCGAACGCTTCCGCCTCGCGGTTGACGATCTCTTCCGTTCCGTTGCCCGGGTGACGATAGATATACTTCTGGCCCTTGGCGGAAAACAGCGTGGAAAGGTTTGTCAGGCCCGCCTTGACCGGCTTGACGTCCGTAATATCCTCGCGTTCGCAATCGAGCGTTTTGCAGATATTGTCCAAAATCCTGGAGTCCACATTGGCGAAGAAATCCCTGTCGAAGGCGACCAGGTCCGTCAGGAAGTCGAACTCGGTAATAACACCGCGCTCGCACGGCTCGATGGTAATGGGCAGCTCTTCAAGATGGTCGGCAAGAACCTCTTCCCAAAGCTTATTGCGCGTCTCTGCCTTGTCATATTCGCGATCGAGGATTTCCAAATACGCCTCGGAAAGCGCCGCATCGAAATACGCAGGCCCAAGCAACGCATAAGCATCCTTGCCGCCTTTTTTCACTTCGGAGATAAGGCCGTATTTCCCCAGCACGACCGTCTGCTCATCGGTCCAGCCTTCGCTGTACACCGCCGAGCAATAGGGCGCATAACAATACTTTTGAAAAACATTCTCAGCATAGTACTGATCGGAAGAAACAATATAGGTATTGCCCAAAAACTCGCGAGCATGCCACACGGACGAATGATTGTTCCTCGTGGAATACTCGGGGTTGACGAGAATGGAAACACCCAGTTTGTCCTCAAGATAAAACAGGCTTTCTTTCATATAGCCTGTCACTACGGCAATGCGTTCCACCCCGGCCTCACGAAGCTGGCGAATGGTGCGCTCAATCAGAACCTCGCCACGAACCTCGAAAAGCGCTTTCGGACGCTCGAAGGACAACGGCGCAAAACGAGTTCCCGCTCCGGCAGCCAAAATAATCGCGCCCTCCACGCGATAGGACTCCAGAGCATCAAGACCTTCCTGAGAAGGAGTTCCGTCTTCTTTAAGAAAACCGCGATGCGCCAGCTCCTTGACGGCCTTGTTTACCGAGCCAAGCGACAGGCCGGTCTTTTCAGCCATTTCGCGTTGCGTTGCCTTGCCGAATTCCGTACAGAAACGAAGAACTTCGAACTGATATCGATTCAATTCCGACTCCTTCTATGTTCACGAATAATATTTTCGTAATGTTCACGAACAATATACTATAGCCAGTTAGATGAACATAGAAGCTTTACCGAATGCCCATATAGATGAAAAAATCCCCGGGCAAACGTCCGGGGATCCGAAAACCTTAAACCCAGAATTTCTTTTCTGGCTGGCAGAGGTCGATATCGACCAACTTTTCTTTATCCATGCGCTCATACAGCTTCGCAGCGAAAACAATGTCATGCATTGCTACGCCGATGTTGTACACAAGAATGCGCTCATCATCACGCTCACGGCCAACAGCCCTGCCGTTTACGACGTCGGCGACTTCGGCAAACTGGTTAAACTGATCGAAATTCTTGAAGTGATCGACATGGCCCCTGTCATCCGCGTAAACCTTGTCGAAAAACAGGTCGCAATTCGTAAACCCACGAGTATGGACGGGAACAACCAGAACGCCCTCATCGAAGCAATCGTCGGCACAAACGTCATCAGCAATATATGTGACCGCAGAAATCACCACGTCGGCACCGCGCACAAGTTCGTCATACGTATCCACGCACGAGAAATGCAAGTTATCATACCCAGAAAAACGCTCCATGAACAAATCTTCTTGCCCCTTATAGCGTTTCAGTCGCACATCAACATCGCGACCGCCCAGATATTCAAGCAAGGCGAGCAATGCAGCGCGCGCCGTATTGCCCAAACCCACGATAGAGATGGTTCGATAATCGCTTTTTGCCAAAAGATCGATCGAATGCGCAGCCACAGCTCCCGTGCGCATGGTCGTAATCCAGTCGGCATCCATCAAAGCCAAGACATCGCCGTTGTCCGCATCAAACAGAATCAGCTTGCTGTCAAGCGAGGGAAACCTGCCCGGATACCTGGTGACCATTTTCACGCCGCCCCATGAACGGCTCTGCGCATCTTTCACGATGCACGGCATGAAGTTGGCAAACACACCTTCAATGCCAGGATTAAGACTGATTTTAGGGGGAAGAATGGCATCGCCTTTAGCCTTAATAGCCTCAGCGACCCATTCAACGCAGTCTTTCATTCCGATGTCGGAAGATTCAATATCACGAAATGTAACGAGTTTCACGGCTTCACCTTTTCGCTCGGATGCCATTGGCACTTCTGTGGTAACAATACCTTAAAGAATCGCAACAATTGCCGTCTACACCAAAGGACTAAAACACGCTATTCGGCTTTCTTTTTCTTGAATTTTGCAGAGAAGCGACCCGTTATGCCGCCTACCTGGCGCTTAAGCTCAGAGAATTCGGGCGTGCTGCGGAATAGCAAGACATACACCGCACCCGGCACCGCAACGCCTATGAAGCCATACAGGAAGAATGCGACGATACCCCCGACGGGAATCAACATGCATATAACGTACGCCAGGGCAATGGACGCAAACGAAGCAGCCGTGTACTTCACGTATGCGATTGCGAATCGACGCAACGGACGATGAAAACCATGGCGATACACCGCCCAAGCCTCATACATGGTGGCAATGCATACCGACGAGGCCACGCCCGCCAGCAAAACGCCCTTGATACCCAGCGGAAACACCAGGACAAACGCAAGCGCCGGTAGAGAAATCGCTTCTAGCACAGCCTTCCAGCGCGTATACCAATACAAACCGTATGCACTCGTGAATGTAAGCGCCGCATTGCGCATACCCTTTACGTAGAACAAGAGCACGATGAGCACCACAACATCAAGCGGGAACTGCCAGCTCTCGCCGACCCAAATCGCAATGAACGCGTTGAACGAGCAGAGAAGACCGCCGCATACCATGGCAAAAAGGATGGCGTTGATGAAAAACGTAGCCTTGAAGATTTCATACGAACGCTCTTCGGACTCAGACTCTTTGAGATTGCCTACGCTGGCAATGACCGAATCGAACAAACGGCTGGTCACGCTCGTGAGAGCATTCACGACAAGCAGATAATTGCCGTAAATAGACGTAGTTGCAAGACCCACGAACTTGGTAATCACGATGTTGCTGACAGGCGTGGAAGCAACGCCTGCAACCTTGTGCATAATCAGGCCCAGCACGTTCTTCTTGATACCGTCAAGCACCTCGGGGTCGATGGGTCGAACATCTTTCTCAAGGATGAACGGATACATCTTGTTCGCCTTGACGGCAATGCAGATATTCTGCAAAAGCGTAGAGCCGATCATGCATGCCAAGAACAGCAAGTAATTGTGCGTGAGCAACAATACCGCCACCTGAAACGCAGCCATGACGCACGAGAACGAATACTGAATCAGATACACCACGTAGCTCTTCTGATCGGCCATGATAAGAGAGCCTTTGTATGAGAAGAAGTACGAAATACCCGTGTTCAGCACAAAGCAGAAGAAGTAAAGCTCCAGATAAGGAATGGAGGGCGCGTCGTCTCCGAGCAGGAAGCGAATGAACGGAGACACCGCAAGGCCGATCGCGATAATGACACAACCAATGGCAATGTAAGCGCGCTTGAAAAGGCGCATGAGCGACTTGATGGCTTCCCGATCGCCTTTCGCCAAAGGTTCATACAGCGCGAACACGATGGCGCTGCCCACTCCAAGGTCCGCCAGTGTCAACACGGTAAGCACGCTGGCAAACAGCGTTTCAAGTCCCACGTATTCCTGAGCCAAGCACGCAACGAATACGGCGCGTACTACAAACTGGGAAACGGCCAGAAGAGCCTGGCCGCC
>USEQ01000040.1 GCA_900553655.1 uncultured Slackia sp.
GGTTTTTCTCCAGAATCTCCAGAATCTTGGCATTGTCTTTTGCATAAACCTTGATCCGGTCGGTCACTTCAAATCCGGCTTCTTTACGCATGGTCTGAATCTTGCTGATCAGCTCACGCACAAAACCTTCTTCAATCAGTTCATCCGTCAGGTTGGTATCCAGGACAACCGTGATATTGTTATCCTGCTCGGATACATAACCTTCTGTCTGTGCTGTTTCAATGAGTAAATCTTCTTCTAATAATACAACTTCTTCGCCATCAATGTCAAGTTTCAGCTGTCCGTTGGCACGAAGCTCATCCATTGCTTTGTTTCCGTCCAGAGTCGGCAGAACCTGGCGGATCTCTCCTCGTTCCGCCTTGCGCGTACGACGCGGATTGGAAAAATCCTTCCGAGCCGAAGGAAACGGACCGGGAACGCGAGCGACATGCGTTCCCAGCGTTGCGCGCCTCATCTGGCGCGAGGTTTTCTTGTATTGCGCGCTGCTAGGACGACGGGTAACCATAGACTTCCGCCTTTGCTACCAGTCGATGTCTTCGTCGGCTTCGCGGCGCAGCTTCGCCCCAAGGGACGAAAGCTTTCCGACATAATCTTCGTAACCGCGATCGATATGGTGAATCTTATGCACGCGCGTCACCCCCTCGGCAAAAATGCCCGCAAGCACCAGCGCCGCACCGCAACGAAGGTCGGTTGCCTTGACATCGGTCCCCTGAAGGGAGCTCACGCCCTCGACAAGCGCATGATGGTCCTCGATAGTGACCTGGGCGCCCATACGACCGATTTCGTCGGCGAACATGAAACGATTCTCGAACACATTCTCCGTGATGACCGAATTGCCCTGCGCAACCGCGGCAAGGAGCATGAACTGAGCCTGCAGGTCGGTGGGAAACCCAGGATGAGGAAGCGTCTGGATGTCGATTCCGTGCAACGCGGCGGTGCGAGAAACCGTGATGTAGTCGTCTCCCAAATCGATTTCGCAGCCCATGGCATGAAGCTTCATGAGAGCCATGCGCAAAAAGCCCGGCTCTATGCCGCGCACGGTAACAGGGCCGCCCATCATGGCGCCTCCTACCAAAAACGTGCCTGCCTCTATGCGGTCTCCGACCGTCGTGTGTTCGCACGGATGCAGAGAAGACAAAGGGACGCCCTCGACGACAATCGTGGGCGATCCGGCGCCGCTCACCCGGGCTCCCATAGCATTGAGCATATCGGCAAGGTCCTCGATCTCAGGTTCACGGGCGGCGTTTTCAATCACCGTTTCGCCTTCGGCCGTAACCGCGCACATCATGGTATTTTCCGTAGCTCCGACACTTGGAAAATCGAGTGCGATATAGGCGCCGTGCAAACCGTTGGGAGTGGTTGCCTTGATATAGCCGTGGTCTGTTTCAAAATGAACCCCGAGCGCCTCCATGCCGACCATATGCATGTCGATTTTGCGGGCCCCCAGATTGCAGCCGCCCGGCATAGCAACGCGAGCTTCGCCGAAACGAGCCACGAGCGGACCGAGAACGGAAATGGAAGCTCGCATTTTGGACACGAGCTCATACGGCGTTTCCCAAGTATCAACCGATGCCGTATCTATAGCGAGCGTATGGCCGTCGCGCGATACGCTCGCTCCTAATGTTTCAAGGACCTTTGACATGATGGTGATATCGGAGATGAGAGGAACGTTATGAATGACGCTCTCTCCCCCTCCGAGAATAGAGGCGGCAATCAGCTTGAGCGCGGAGTTCTTAGCGCCGGAAATCCTCACTTCGCCGATGAGCGGCGTGCCGCCTTCGACGACGATCATCTCTTTCGCCATAATGACTTCCCCTTCTATCGCAAAAGACGCGGCCGAGCGCGCCTTTCGAAAATCGCAAATGTGCAGTTCGTGCACTTTGGAGCTCAACTCGACCGAGCGAACCGAGCATTCGTATTGATGCATCTGTTCATTTTCTCAAAAAGCACAAGAAGGTTGAATACCGAAGCGACAAGCCTTGCGGTAAAACCACAGACGCTCGACCCGATACGAAAAAAGCGCCGGCATAACGCCGACGCTTTCATACATGCTGTAAACAGAAGTTATTCGCCCAGAGCGAAACGCTTGAAGTCGACAACCTTGATGGAGCCGCCAAGCTTCTTGGCAACCTCGTCGGTGTACTGAGCAATGGTCTGGTCGGGGTTCTTGACGAACGCCTGCTCGGTAAGGCACTGCTCCTTGTAGAACTTCTCCAGACGACCGGTGGCCATCTTCTCCTGGATTGCCTCGGGCTTGCCGGATTCAGCAGCCTGAGCCTTGTAGATGCTCATCTCATGCTCAACGACGGCAGGGTCGACCTGGTCGCGGTTGGCAGCAATCGGAGCAACGGCAGCAACCTGCATGGCAACGTCGCGGCCGTACTGCTTGAACTCATCAGAAGCGGTATCTACGCCCTCGACGTCGAAGGAAACCAGAACGCCGATCTTGCCGCCCATGTGGATGTAGGAAGAAACAGCGCCAGCCTCGACGACGGCGAAGCGAGCGAGCTGGGTGTTCTCGCCCATAACATGGATGCAGTCGGTAACGACGGCCTCGACGGTCTCGCCGTCGATTTCGGCAGCCTTGAGCGCGTCCATGTCGGCAGGCTTGGCGGCGAGGGCAGCCTTGGCGACCTTCTCGGCGTAAGCCTTGAACTTCTCGTTCATGCCAACGAAGTCGGTCTCGCAGTTGAGCTCGACGACAGCGCCGGTGGTTGCGTCCTCGGAAACGAGAGCCATAACGGTGCCTTCGTTGGTGGCACGGCCGGCCTTCTTGGCAACAGCGGCAAGACCGCGGGTGCGCAGAACGTCGACGGCCTTGTCCATATCGCCGTCGGCCTCGACGAGGGCCTTCTTGCACTCCATCATGCCGGCGCCGGTCATTTCGCGGAGTTCTTTGACCATAGCAGCGGTAATGTTAGCCATGGAAATGTTCCTTTCTAGAAAAGAGGGCTCCTCGGCAAGGACGCTACTCACGAACGATGAAATTCGCGTAACCGCCTCGGGGCCCGTGCCTATTCGTGCGGGGTAAACGAACTATTCAGCGGCAGGAGCCTCTGCTGCCTCGGCGGCCTCGGCCTCAGCGACCATCTGCTCTTCGATGACGGGAGCGCCGGTAGCAGCGATCACAGCGTCAGCAACGAAGGTGCAAAGCAGGTCAACGGAGCGAATGGCGTCGTCGTTTGCGGGGATGCCGTACTCGACGTCGTCGGGGTCGCAGTTGGTGTCAAGGGTGCCGACCACGGGGATGCCAAGACGCTTGGCCTCGTGGATAGCGAGCTGCTCGCGGTTCGTGTCAACAACGAAGATGGCGTCGGGGACGGTCTTCATGTTGCGGATGCCGTTGAGGTTGAGCTGCAGCTTGGAGAGCTCCTTCTTCAGCAGGACCTGCTCCTTCTTGGGCAGAACGTCCATGCGTCCGTCGGCCTCCATGGCCTCGAGCTCTTCCATGCGAGCGACGCGAGAGCGGATGGTGACGAAGTTGGTGAGCATGCCGCCGAGCCAACGGGAGTTGACATAGGGCATACCGCAACGGTCGGCCTGAGCAGCGATGGCTTCCTGAGCCTGCTTCTTGGTGCCGACGAAGAGGACGGTGCCGCCCTTCTTGGCGACGTTCTCAACGAAGGTGTAGGACTGGTCAAGACCGATGAGGGTCTTCTTGAGATCGATGATGTAGATGTCACCGCGGTTGCCGAAGATGTACGGCTTCATCTTGGGGTTCCAGCGACGGGTCTGATGACCGAAGTGTGCGCCTGCGTCGAGCAGGGACTTGATGCTGACTTTCGCCATTGCAATCTCCATTCGTTAAACCTCTGCCCGCGGTCACCCCCTCCCCCGCAGCCTTTTTCCGGTGGCCACTCGCGGTGGGAAAGTCACGCAAGCATGTGAAATATAGAAACTTCGCTATTATACGACGTGTTTTTGCGAATGCAAGAAAAAAGAACGGACGTGCGACAAGCCCGCCGGCCGAATCCCGCTTAAACCAGCCGCACCACAAGCACGCACTAAACCATCCACGCTCGAGGACCTCGCAGGTCCTCGTAAAAACCGCCCGACCACACGCTTCGCAGCTTTTGCGCAAATCCACTTGCGCAAACACGAACCTCGCGTCCGAAAACGCTCTCCGACCCACGCAGCCTCTCCAAAAGCGCCAAAATGCACGAGAAGACGCCTCCATTATCGCAAAACTCACGAAACGTACCCGAATCGAGCGCTTCTACGACATGCCGATCGTTTCGGAAGGCAGATATTACTCATTATTTGGAAATATGGGCATTAATGGCGGCTATCTTCGGGAATCTAGCTCTGCTGTTGATACGTTTCGCGCAATATGCGAGTCCGAAGATACCGCCAGGTGCATTTTTATCGCCCAAACGTCCAAAAGTCCGGCTTCGAGACACCTAAATAATGAGAAGTACTCGGGCATTGGGAAACCAAGACCCCAAGGGAAACAGCCAAACACCCAAAGCTTCCGAGCACCCAAGGCGCATCGCATCCTATACCCTAAGCAACCACGGCGCCGAACGGCATAAGCGAAAGTTTCGCCATCTTGAAGCTCTGCAATCCAAAGGGGATGGCGACGATGGTAATGCAGCACGCAACGCCGGCCAGAACATAGGCAATCGCCATAGGGATGCCGGCAAAAATCAGCCAGACGACATTTGCAATCAAAGATGGCGCACCGCCTCCGTATTCAACGGTCTTGCCGAAAGGGGCCAGCGTCAAGCTGGCCATCTTGAATGCCTGACGACCAAGAGGTATTCCTATGATGGTGATATAGAACACACAGCCGACAAGCAGCCACCACAAAGCCGTCCAGATACCACCGAGCACGATCCAGATGATGTTACCGAGAGTCTTCATTGCAGAACCTTTCACCCTAAGCGGCCCAACCGTCTCCTACTTCCCTGCCGTACCGTCGCTCAAGCCGGCAATGCGCCCGCCAATGTCGCCCGAGCAGATACGCTCGAACTCCTCCAGCGATGCAAAGGTATCGCTTCGTGCCAGATCAATAAGGGCAGAAACTTCGGCCTTGCGCGTTTCTTCGCTTGTGTCTCCACCGGTGCCAAGCAGGGCTTTCCTGGTGTTTTCGTTCATGGGACTCTCATCAAGCGGCTTCCAAAGCTCAAGCCGCCCCTTCTCCCGCGCGAGCTCTTTCATATAATCCCCCGCAGAAGACACCGCCATAGGAGAACCGGACCCGCCGTCGTTGATTTCAATCCAGTACTCGGACATCGTTTGCGTCATGACGTCGACATAGTCCGCATACGCTCGCTCCAGCTCCGCCTTATCGACAGGACCCGCAACCTTCGCTTTGAAATTCTCGACCGCCCTACCTTCGCCAAAGCCGCCCAGATATCCTGCAATGCCGCCGAAAACACCCTCGCTCCAGCTGAGGTACGAATCCACGTGAAGCGAACACTGGTCGTAGTACTCGTTAATCAGTGGGTCGAGCGTTTGCTTTCTTTCCTCGATCAGCTCAGAGAATCTCTGCCGATACCTCTCGTTGATATCGCGCTCTTCCTTATGCTCTTCGATTGCACCTTCCAAAACAGCCACGATATCGTCCGTGCTCTCTTTGACGAAAGCATCCGCCGCCGTGTATTCGTCGGTCTCCCGAGCTTTTGACGTTGCATCCTCGAGCAGCCAGAACGCGAAAAATGACGCGACCGATAGCAGTCCAATTGCCACGAAGTATCTCAGAAGATACGGACGTTCTCCCTGGCGCTTCTCGACATGCAACCAAGTCTCATCCTCGGCGAAAACATCAACATCGTCCCTGATAGGAAGAAGCTGAAACTCGCTTTTCATCTCCTGCCAAGAAAGCAGACAGAAGGCAAACTGGCTCACCACGCTCAAGAACACCGAAAGCGCCAAAGCGAACTTCACTGCAAAAGCCGCGAAAAACGACGTCTTTGCTATCTGAAGCAAGCCGTAGTTCGTCAGATTGTTCATGAGCGCCGATAGCTTATCCGCTTCGCTCAAAAACGCCGAGGGCGCGTCCGCGAACGGCATATACGGATGACGAAGAAGGTCCAACGCATCGAACTGAGCATCCACCGATCCCTGCACGGACAGCACCGCATAGACCAGACATAGCACGAACAGGACAAGTCCGCCGCTCCATTTCATTGCCTTCGCCTTGCAATATTGAGAACGAAACTCCTTCTTGGCAATCCTGTTAGCGATGCGATATGCCAGATAATACAGAGGAACGGCCGCCCAGATCAGGACCCAGATAAGACCATCCCAGCGAGGAGCGCCCAAGATGAAGAAAAACGCCGAAAACAGCGAGAGCACGAAAAGGGCGACGAACCAAATCAGCCATTTCCTGTTGTATCTCGAAAGCTCGCCACCTTCGGAAAACATATCCTGCCTGTGAACGCGTCTGATCATCACGTAATACAGAGCGCCCATAGTAGCAACCAGGGCATATATAAGAAACATCGGAGGGAAGGCGAACCAGGGTAAACTCGTGGCGCAGGTGCCGGCAAGCGTCAGAAATGCGGCCAGAAGAACCGCTTTGACGAGATACTGGAGGGCGTCTTTCCCATGCAGGCCGGCAAAAGCGCCGCGAATTGCATGCGACGCCGAGTCCACCCTGTCGTCAAATGTAACGAACATGCTTGTCTTTCCTTCCAAGGTTGCTTGCTGCTGCATAGCATTGCACAACACGTCAATGCGCGCGATAGGCAAGCATAATTCCTAGCTGTCCGCACGAAAAAACAAGGCGTGGGCTGCAAGACCGTCTCCGCAAAGCTCCTGATGGGATATAACCGGCTTCCCAAGCTTCAGCTCGAGAACGTCCACGAGTTCACCGACATGCACCGATGGCCCCACGACTTCAACCGCAACGGACTCTTCTTCATGGAAACACGCAGTACGAGCGTTATAAGAACAATCCGCGCCCAAGGCCGCAATGAACTGGCAGAGGGTCTCATTGTTGTCATCCTCAAAATCAAAATCGGGAAAGGCGAACACGAACATCTGGCGCCCGTATTTCATGTCAGCATACACGTCAGGATTGCCTTCACCGCGCAAGTGACGATGAATACTCTCGCCCATGTTTTCGGAACGAGTTACGAACACATCAGCGTAATCATGCAATTTGGCGTCATTCGGCTTTCCTTCGTAAGACGCGATGACGAAGTAGCCGGGACTCTTCAAGGGAGGCACAGAGCCAAGCTGGCAAGCCCCCTCCCACTCCACGATGAAATCACGCGCATTCATTTTCGCAGTAGCACCCCTAAGCAACTGCTGTCGAGCATCTGCGAGCTCCTTTTTCTGAATATGTTTTTCCGAAGAAGCCTTCAGAGCTGAAAAGGCCGAGCCGGCAGTGTCCCCCACTGCCGCCACGACGTCAGACGCCGCGCCGCTCACAGCATCCGCAGTCTTCGAACCCGCCGCGACTCCTTTCTCCACCGCTTTTTTCACGTACGGAGTCGCAGCAACAGCCGCCTCCTTAATGTCGCCTTTATGATCCCAGGCCTTCTTGGCGGCCTTGACAGCAGCCTCTTGAACCGCAGGATTTTTCGCTAACGCAACAGCTTTGCTAAGCAGTCCGGCAACAGGCACAGGCATAGCAAACTCCCTTTCAATACTCGGGTGAATTTCCGTTCTGTAAGGCCTTCGCACAAATCCTCGACAGACCATACTCGTTAAAAGAGCCATGCCGTAATGGTTCGGCCCTCTAGCTCAAAAGATTGCAACGCCAGGCTCACTCTTCATGAAGTGCCCCTTCTTTCCATATGAACTCGACATTGTAGCCATCCCCTAAAGCAGCATAGAACATATCGCGAATATTCTCTTCTGCGTTAGCCTTAGCCTCCTCAAGAAGACCTCCCTGTATTGCTTCCTCGTTGCTCCTGTTGAAGAGCTCTTTCTGAAAGCTATCAACATCTTCAACATGGATAGGATTCAGCGAGTTACCGTTTTCCTCCAATACCCCGGAATTAACCATGTCAGGAGTGCTGGAGACAATGTAAGGCGCATCAAGGCTTACCCTAAGCGTCGTTCCGCTTTGCGAAAACTCAGCAGTTTCCAGATTGATGCCAGCTTTAATCTCTCCCTGATAGCGATACCAGAAGCTATTCTCCGTGAACGGTATGTCCACAAGGTCGAACAGTCTACTTCTGTCCTCGGCTTTCTCGACGAAGAAGTAATTCTGTGAAGCGCTTACGAGTTCGTTTCGCGAGACTATGCGCTCAAAGACCACCGTAGCCTGACCTTCATCTTCATCTTTCGGGTTGTAGTTCTGAAAAAATAAGAGCCCAGAAGCCTCAAGCAGCATTCCTGCCAGCATGCCGAGGAACACCCATTTTGCTTTTGGGAAAACTCTACCCTTCAGCGCCTTCAGTGATTTTGTCCCCATCGGTGCTTACCGCCTTTCTGCCTTTAGTCAAATCGCATGTCGTTCCGTTCCATCTCCTCAAAAGAGCCCAAACCGGCAAAAGGAACCGCGACAGCGGCGCTTTGACCAATCGCATCCCTACTCACTTGGCGACTCCATCTAACCTCAAGAAAATAGCGGCTCTCCATAGAGAGC
>USEQ01000041.1 GCA_900553655.1 uncultured Slackia sp.
CATGATCGGATGCGACCTTGCAGAAGGCATGCCCGACGCGCACGATATCGTTGCCGCCATGCTTGACGAAGGGTTCGTCCTCAACGCAACGGGCCCGCGCACGCTGCGACTGCTTCCGCCCCTGATTTGCGAGAAGTCGCACGCGGACGCTTTCGTAGAAACGCTGGGTCGCGTTCTGAACGAAGCTTCACGCAGCTAACGTCAACATAGACAACGGGCATTCTCGTCTGCAGACAAGCGAAGGGGGCAACCGATCGGTTCGCCCCCTTCTGCGTGAAAGCAAACGCTCAAGGGAGGGGGAACCATGGGGCAGCCTGCAGCGCACACGAGCAGCTTGGCTCGGCATCATCTGATCGGACTCGGGTTTTGGCAGGCTTGGCAAATGGCCGCCTTCTGCTCGGATGCCATCATCGCCGACACGCCTTATTCAAGCATCCCCTTAAAGACCCTCGCCATAGCGTGCACGACGCTTGGCTACCTTGTCGTCATGGCGGCAAGCGAGAAAAGCGCTTTGCGTCCCAAGCGACCGTTCGACCTCATGGGGTCGTCTTTCTCCATGGCCTTCGGCACGCTCGTCTTGATGTTCGCACCGTACCTCAGCGACCCAAGCCTTGAGGTTGTCGCCCTGGTCTTCTCGCTCACAGGCATATCCTTCGGCAATGCATCGCTTCTCATGATGTGGGGAGAGCTCTGGGGAACGCTTGCAACGGGGCGGGTCGGAAGGCATCTCTACCTCTCTTATGCATTCGCATTCCTGCTCTTCTTCGGCGTCTTCGCCCTCCCCCATCCGTTCGCAGGTCTTCTGGTCTGCACCTTCCCTTTGCTTTCGGCGACTATCTTCATTCGTGCGAAAGCGAGCCTAAAAGAATGCAAGGACTTTCGCCTCATACAATCAACAGGGTCTCCTCCATAAAAGCCATCGCGTTCATGCTGATTCTCAGCATGGTGTGGGGAATCAGCCAAAACATCGTTCCTCACGTCGCCGCAAACGCTTCTTCGGGAAACTTCATGGGCATGACTATGTTCGTGGCTGGCATCGCCATAGGGGCGTTCGCCCTCAATCTCACCCTCAGCGCGCCGCCGTCTGAAACTACCGCGCTCTATCGTCCCGTCATACCCGCCATAGCGGCAGGGCTGATGGCCCTCATAGCGTTGCCGCCGTCGTTCGCCTTCATAGGCAACGGTCTCATTGCCATGGGCATCTATTGCCTCGACATGTTTCTGATGCTCGCATCGACCGACCTGGCATTTCGGTGCAAAATCCCCACTACGCGCATTTTTGGAACCGCCGTATTCGTGTCGCGCAGCGGAACGCTTCTCGGGTCGGTTATCGGAGCGGCCATGATGCCGAACATGACCTGGGACTCCTCGTTTGTCACCCTTGCCGCACTGTGCTTGGGCGCGCTCGCCATTGCGGGAACGCTTCTGTTCACGCAAACCGACCTGCAGCAATGCTACGAAACCCCGCGTGCGTCGCTCGATGACGAAAAACCCACGCTCTCGCAGCGTTGCGACGCCATAGCAAAATCCGCAGGACTGACATCGCGCGAAGCCGAAGTGCTCGGCCTGCTCGTACGCGGGCGCACTGTGCAGGACGTATGCGACGAACTGGTCATCGCGCAAGGAACCGCAAAGCATCATGTGAGCAACATCTATCGCAAGCTCGGAGTAAGCGATCGACGAAGCCTTTATGACGTCGTGGAGCAAGCGTAACCGTCCGCGAACGACAAACGGCCCCTTTCGCACGGATAGCAAAAGGGGCCGCAAGCGCTCTTGGCGACGAAAAGGAGGGGGCGTCGCCTGCGCGGGCGTACGAGAATATGCGAAGACAAATCAAGAGCAGAGCCGCGATTTCGTCTTCAGCATGCCCAGCTTCGGCAAGAACCGCCCGAAAGGTTACAGAACCTCGAACGAAAGGCTCGCTTCGAGCGGAGAGACCACTCCGTCAGCCGTGCGAGCGCGAACGGTGAGCTGATACTCGCCTGCTTCTTCGAACGAAGTCTCGAACTGCCAGTTCACCCATTTGTCGGCGGTAGCGCCTTCGGTGGGGCACTCGGTCCAGGTTTCGCCGCCGTCGAAGGAGAATTCGATCGCCTCGATGGGGCTGCCCAGATCGTCCGCCACGCCCTCGAACGTAATGGAGCTGCCGGCGAAGAACACGCAACCGTCGGCGCTGTTCATAATCTCGATCTTGTTACGATACGTCGGATCGACGGATTGCACGTCGGGAACCTGCTCCTCGGCGGTCAGCTTGATATCCACCACGTTGCGCGTGAAGTAGCGGGCAACGGTTTCGGGCATCCACAGCTGAGCGGAGGGACCCGTCTCGCTCTTGAGCTTCTCGCCGTTGACCTCATAGACCAGAAGCGCATCGCGATCGAGGCAGTACTGCAGGGGCAGCGCCTGGCCGAAGCCGTCGGCTCCGTACGCGGTCACGGTGTTCACGCCGTCTTCCAAATCGGCCATATCGACCACGGCTGCAAGAGGAACGCCCACCACGGCGGCCTGACCGAACGGAGCACCCGTCGCGCACGAGCACACCATGGTCTGCTCTTCGGATTCCTCTTCCATATCCTCAAGGTTCACGGAGAAGTTTTCCTTGATGTTGCCGCCGATGTTGATGTAGTACGTCGCGACGCCTTCGGCGGGCTCGCCCACCACAAGCTCATTGGCAGGCTTGGAGCACATCGAGGTGATGGCGGTGCCGAACACGTTGAACAACTCATCGTTGGGGGTCACGCCGTCCTGGTTGAAGAAGAACGCGCCCTCCTTGTTGGCAATCTTGGTGTAGTCGCTCTCCTCGAGCATCAACGTATGGGAATCAATCTGATACCCGTTGTTTTCGTGCGTCGCGCCCTCGGGGGCATCCGAACCGTCCAGGATCGCAGGACCGCCCGCCGCCACGGCAACGCCGGTCATTCCCAGCAGAAGGGCGCCACCAGCCGCTCCTGCAGCCATTGCTTTCTTCTTGTTCATAAGAAAACGCTCCTTCGCTCTATGCTTCGTTCTCAAGGCCGGTCGAGAACATCAAGGGCAGATCGGAATCGGGGCCGCCAGCCTTGATGACCTTGTCTTCCGCCGGCAGCTCGTCTTTCGCGTTCACCATGACCTCGTGCTCGCGATAGCTCACTTCGCCCTCTTCAGTGGTGGCGCGCACGCTCAGGCAATATGCGCCATGCTCGGGCGGGGTCCACTCGAACGTCCACCAGATCCAACGATTCACATCGGTGTCCCCGAGGTCGTAGGTTGTCCACGTTTCGCCGTGGTCCATGGAGAATTCGATGCTTTTGACCTTATGGTCGAACGCGTCCACGTAACCCTGGAAGGTATAGGGCTTGCCCGTCTCGATAATGACGCCCTCGGGAGTTCCGCAGATCGTTGCGTTCGGGCGGTTCACATGCGCATCCTCCTGGTTCACCTGACCGCAAACTCGCTCGTCCATGACGTCGGAAGAAACCATGTAGCCGGAAAGCTGCTTGCTGAAAATCTGCGCGTCATAGCCTTCAACCCAGTTGGTGCAGGGGAAGCCACGACGGGCATCGAGGTATTCGCCGCCCATTTTGTAGACCAGATAGTTGTCTTCGAGCTTGGCGACGTCAATACCGCTCTTGGAGGAGCCGTCGGCACGCACGCAGCGGACAGAATTCGTCCCCTCGGTCATGCCGCCCGCACGCTCGATAAGCCAGCTTACAGGAATGCCCGTGATTTCAGTCTGGCCGATGCCGCCGCCACCGGTGGGGTTGAGCTCGCAGACCATCTTGGAAGGCTTGGTCACCACGACGCCGGCCTCTTCGGCCTCTTTGATCAGGTCAACGAGCTTTGCGGTGTAGGGATTGGGCACATTGCCCTCGATGGTGATTTCCCATTCGTCCATCATGCTCTGCGGAAGCTCAAGATCAAGAGCCGCCTCGCTGCAGGCATAGCGCATGTGGTCGTAGTAGCCGTGAACGAAGTCGTAGCTGTAGAGCTCGTCCATGCTCTGAACCTTGTCCTGCGTGAAATTGAACGTTCCCTCGACGTTTTCGACTGTCGTGATGCTATCGCCGAGCGCCTCGTACTTCACGTTCTCCCACAGCTGAAGGCCCTCGCCGTTGCCCGTAGCGCTGTGGCAGGAATCGCACGTGCCGTTGAGACCTTCGGAGAACTTCTCGGTATTGCGGCTGTTGAAATGGATGCCGTGTATCAAGCGGCCAAACTCATCGCCGTTGTCGCGATGGCAGGTGATGCACTGTTCGACATCGCTGTACGTTTCGAGATCTTTGTTAGGAAGCACTGCATGGCGGTATTCCATGCCCATAATCATCTCGTTGAGGTCGGCATGGCAGGAGTTGCACCCCTTCTTGTCGGCGTCGAGATAGTACGTGTTGTACGAAATGGTCCAGCTTTGCTGCATCCAGTTCGGGCACTCGTACTCGCTCGGCGTACGCTGCACCAGTTTGCCGTTGGGAAGCTGGCGAACTTCAGGCGCGTAGTCCTCAGCGATCTGGTCCCACTTCTCGTAGTTTTCGACGATGTATTCCTTGCCAGGATACTGAACGTCGCCGTCCGGCTCTCCGCCTCGGACGATCTCGTCCGCAGTGGAAGCCGAGTCAGCAGCAAAAGCAGGCACTATGAGAGCCGACGCTGCGAGCACTGCCGCGATGCCTGTCACCATGGCGCCACGCTTCGTCACCTTCTTCATCATTCCCCCTTCTCTTTTCGCGACGGCTGGCCCGCTTCGCCCTGTCGAAAACGAACCCGCCGTCGCCCCTCCGGGCTTTCCAAAGCCCGCCTTACGCACAGGACAATACCGCTGCGCTATACGCGCGCGCATCAACACATCCGCGCTAAATGCCTGGTAAAAGGCATAGCCCGTTTTGGTTGATGTGAGAAAAACACCCCCTGGGACCTTTGCTCGAACGTTCGCGATAGACAGCTGCGCCGTTTTAACGGACAATGTTGAACATATCGAAAACGGCTCGCATCGAAGAGGTACGTCTTCGGACCTCGTTGTACAAACCAGGGGAGGGGAAATGCTCGCATCTTTCAAGGATGCCGGCCTTTGCGCGCTTTTCGCCGCTGTCGGCCTTACCGTGAACCTGACGTGGTGCACGCTCGCAGGACATACGCCTGGCTTTACGGACGCTCTCGCGAGCCTGGGAATTCCCGTGAACCCGCGCGCGTTCTTTCTTGCGGGCATCCTCATCATGAGCGTGATTTTCACGATCCTGCCAAGAAAAACGCGCGAGGTGGACGCATCCTTGTGGCCCGCCGTGGCGCTTCTCGCCTGCATGGGAACGGCGTGTTTCGCCATCGCCTCGAGCCAAAGCGTCTTCTCCCCCGTCATCCTCTCCATCGGCGGACTCTTGCTTTTCGGAATAGGATATTTCTGGCTCACCGCCCGATTCGTCCTGCTTCTCGCACGAACGCAAACCTATTTCTGCACCATTGTCTGCTTGACGTTCTCCCTCGTCGTCGAACCTGCGCTCGTCGCATTCGTAGAGCATTCTCCGCATGCCGAACTGCAGGTATCAACCGTCGTCTTGATGCCTATTCTGTCCGCCGCGCTTTTTCAATGCGCCCGCCACGCCGCGCTTAAGCAACGAAGCAGCGAAAAAAGCGGCGGCCGTACGGTATTTGGAATCCCCTCACGACCGCGCACCCCTTCCGAGGCCGAAGGGCGAAACGAAACGAGCAACGCACTCATCCTCATAGCGGCGGCCTCCCTACTGCTTGCGACCGTGCGAAGCCTGAGCTTCGTGGGCCTTTGGGGAGAAGGGCACATGGATGCCGTCGGGGAACCCTCCATGACATCGAATTCGTGGCTTTGGCTCGGTTATGCCGCAGCTCTCGCCGTCTTTTCATACGTCGCCCTCGGACGCACGGCGAATTGGCCGTTACGTCTGCGCTTTCAGCCGTCTTTCGTGACCATCATCATCACGCTTTCCGTGTCGATGATTCTTGCGGGAGACTCGCATGCCGACCCCGCACTGCTCGACACCCTGATGAGGCTCAACGACTCGTTTTCCCATCTCATGTTCTGGGCCATCGTCTCCATTCTGCTAGATATCTCGCCGACGCCTTCGTATCGGGTCATCGGCATAGGTGCGTCGCTGTACGCCGCAGGATCTATCGCATGGGTGCTTTTCCTCGGCAACGCAGACGCCGTGGAAAACCTTATCGTCATCGTCATCATCTATGTGCTCGCCATGGCCTCGATGCATTACAGCTGGAACAAACGCGAAAACGAGAGCGAAGACGAACCCTCTCCCTCTGCAGCAAATGTGACGGACGCGCTGGAAAAACGCTGCGCCGAAGTGTCCAAGGCTTATAAGCTCTCGCCGCGCGAAAGCGAAATCCTCGTGCTTTTGGCACAAGGCCGCACGCGCACCTACATCCAAGAAGAACTCGTTTTGGCGGAAAACACCGTGAAATCCCATGTAGCCCACATCTACACGAAACTCGGCGTGCGCGACCGCCAGGACATGATCGATATCGTATTGGACGTTGCCGAGAACAAAGAATAGGGTTTGAAAGACCCAGCCCGAACATTATTCGAACAGAAACTCTTCCATGCGCTCGCGAGAAACGTAGCCCGCAACCGAGCCAACCATTCGCCCGTCGGCGAATTTCACCGTGGTCGGGGCAGCCATGACGTCGAATGCCCAGGCAACATCGGGGAACCGAACGGTATCCATGGCGACGAAGCTCACCTCCGGGTGAGCGGCGGCCATCTCCTCAAGCACCATCGCAAGCGCATTGCACGGACCGCACCCAGGGCTGAAGAACTCAACGACCACGGGCTTGTCGGCATTCGTCACCAACTCGTCGAAGTTTTCTTTATCGAGCTGCACCAGCTTCATGTCCATCCCCTTCGCGATAAAAAACCGGGCTCCGACATATCGGAGCCCGGCACAATGCTATCTTTTCGAAAAACGCACGTCGAACGAGTGCTACATGCGCTGCGGCGAAGAGATGCCCAAAATGCCCAACGTGGTGGACATGACAATACGCGTAGCGTCGCACAAAGCCAAACGCGCGTTCTTGAGGTTCTCGTCCTCAACCTTGAGCACCGGGCAATTCGTATAGAACTGATGGAACAAGCTTGCCAAATCCTGTGCGTAATGCGTCAGGCGGAACGGAGCGCGGTCGCGGGCGGCCAGGGCGATCAGGTCTCCGAACTCGCTCATCTTGCGCATAAGGGCGAACTCGGACGGATCGGTGAGCACGCTCAGATCGACATCCGCCGGAATGCACTCGGCGGCAACGGCGTCCATGTCCAGGTTGTCTTCGCCCGTATGGCCGGAAGCGTCGCGCAGCAGCTTGCAGATGCGAGCATGCGCATACTGGTCATAGTAAACCGGATTGGAAGCATCCTGCTTCTTCGCAACGTCGATATCGAAATCGATCGGCTGCTCGCTGGAACGGCTCAGCATGTAATAACGCGTCGCATCGATGCCAACTTCGTCGATCAGTTCTTCGAAGGTGATCATCTCGCCGGTACGCTTGGACATGCGGACAGGTTTGCCGTCGCGGAACAGGTTGACCAGCTGGCCGAGCATGACCTCAAGCGCGCCGGGATAGCCCATCGCGGACAAAACAGCCGCCACACGGGCGATGTAGCCATGATGGTCGGCGCCCCAGATATCAATCAGATGGTCGAACCCGCGCAGCTTCTTCCAATAATGATATGCCACGTCGGAAGCGAAGTACGTATAGTCGCCATCGGCCTTGCGCACAACGCGGTCTTTCTCGTCGCCATACTTGGAGGAACGGAACCACACCGCACCTTCGGCGTCGTAAATATCGCCTTTGTCGCGCAGCTTGCCCAGGCAGAAATCGAAGGGGCTCTGGCCGCTGAACTCGCCGGAGGACACGTACATCTCGCGCTCCGACTGCCAACGCTCGAAGTGATTGCCGAAGCGGTCGGTGATATCGCGGAACATCTTCATGATGTAAGCGTAGCCGTACTCGCGGAACTCCACCATGCGCTCGTGTTCGTCGGCGTTTTCCCACTTGTTGCCATCGCGGTCGATGATTTCCTTGGCGATGTCGTTAACGTACAGGCCGTTGTAGCCGCCCTCGGGAACCACAGCGTCTTCATGGCCGAGCTGCTGAAGGTAGCGCGCCGCGATGGACAGACCGAATTTGTCCATCTGAACGCCGTGGTCGTTGATGTAAAACTCCTCGAACACGTCATAACCCGCATGGCGCATCAGATTCGCCGTAGCAGAACCCAGCGCGGCCCAACGGCCATGGCCTACGTGCATGGGGCCGGTGGGGTTTGCGGAGATGTACTCGATGTTGATCTTGCGTTTGCCCTCGGGCACGGTTCCGCGGCCGTAATCGCCCTTTTCGGAACGGACCTTGGCAACCACATCCTGCAACGCGTTGTTGTTCAAATAGAAATTGATAAAACCGGGGCCCGCGATCTCAACCTTGTTCACCAAGGTGTTCTCGGGAAGGGCATCGACGATATCCTGTGCAATTTCACGGGGGTTGCGCTTGGCCTCTTTCGCGCAGCGCATCGCCGCCGTGCATGCCCAGTC